>DNMA01000147.1:0-11380 GCA_003489505.1 Legionellales bacterium
AAGCAGAGTTTTATTATTGATTGGTGTTCCTTCTATCATTGGTGCCATATTAGGTGTATGGATTTTTATTCATATTCCTAAATTTTGGGGATATTTAATCATTGGTATCATGTTTATCTATTCAGGGATAAATTTGATAGTTGGAGACAAAGAAGGACGCAGTCAATATCATTTTTCAAAAGCTTTTCTGATCATTTCACAAATTTTAATGGGCTTAGTATTAGGTATGCTATCGACAGTCTCAGGATTAATGCTTGGGAGTTTACGCCTACCTTTAATGATTAAAATGTTTAATATCGACCCAAAAGTCGCTATTGGCAGTAACATGGCGATTGGTTGCCTAACTGCTTTTGCAGGCGCTGCATGTTCTTGGGTAATGATTCCGGAAAAAAATTTACTAACATTTTATTCCACATTATTTATTATTCCCCCTACTCTTTTGGGTGGATATTTAGGCGCAAAGATGACAGATAGATTTTCAGCTGATAAGCTCACTTTCATCATCGGGATTGCAGTAGTTCTAATGGGTGTTTTTTTTATCGCTCAAGCTTTTTGGCACTTGTAAATTCCTGTTGATTCGATATGCTCAATAGGTTGATTTAAATAAGGAATTTTAAATAATGTTCAAAACGATATTTTTAAGCACAGGCATTCTCTTGTCTGGCATTTCTGTTGCGCAATCTCAAAATCTGATAGCCGGTTACCTTGATACCACCGCTACAGGCTCTGCTTTAAAAATCAATATGACCCAGGCTAGTCAAGATGGCTATAATATGGTGATTTTTGGCTTTGCAAAAATTAATGGCACCAGTATTGATTTTTATGACTCCACATCGGCGTCTGTTCTCAAACAAAAACTCAGTGATGCCAAACTCAATGGCATGAGCGTTTTGATTTCAGTGGGTGGACAAGCCAATACATTCAATCCTGGAAATTTAAGCAGCACTCAAATCACAGAACTGGCTAGTAATATTGTTAATTTTATTAATACTAACCAATTAGATGGAATTGATTTTGATATTGAAGTTCAAACTGATCCGAATTTATTGCTCAATTTATTACAAAACATTCGTTACTTTGATTCAAATGTTTTATTAACAGCAGCACCTCAAATTAATAATGGAAAACTGGTCACAACGGGTAATAATCAAGATTATCAAGCTGCTATCAATGCAGGCTTATTTAATTACTTATTTTTGCAAGAATACAATACACCTCCACAAAACGATATCAGCTATATCTCAACTATCTATCCTACAATAAAGGCTCAAGTCCCTAGTCAAACCAAAATTGTAACAGGGCAGCCAACAGCTGCAGTAGCCGCTGGTACAATTAGTATTTATCATCCCAGTGCTGGTGTGACTTATAATACCCAAGAGGTGACGGCTAAGATGTTACCAGAATTAAAAAAAATCAATGGTGATAATCAATATGCTGGCGTCATGGGCTGGTCTATCAATGTAGACTATGATGCTGCTGATTATGGTGATGCGACACATATCCCGGGAACCTATGCCTATGGACTAAAAGACTGCGTCATTTCCAACCAATGTGATACACCACCGACTCCAAAACCCGCAGTAGATAACTATACCTTACAAACATCCAATACAGATTCAGCAAAAGGCCTTGGCATCATGATGACCATCAAAGATACCAGTGGCAATTCGTTTACTACAGACTATATTAGCCCAAGTAGCAGTAAGGTCTATAACGCCAACAGCAATCCATCAGCCTCAACGATTGAAGGGAAAAAAACACTTAGTGTACATTGGGTCACTTACTCAGGTGGGCCATCTGGTGATTGTCCCGGCAGTTTTGATTTGACTCAGAATATGAATATTATGGTTAATCCGACTTATAAAACCTGCGCGTTTAGCGTATTGCCCTCAAAAAAATAAAAATTGGGGAGCCTACTCCCCTATCTCCAAAGATTACTTTTAGTCAATTCAAGTACTTCTGTTCCACGACCAGACATGATGGCTTTTAAAACATACAAACTAAAACCTTTAACTTGCTCTGCTTTTATAGATGGCGGCAGAGCTAATTCTGCGCGATTAGTGACAACATCAACTAAAGCAGGTCCTGGGTGAGCAAAAGCAGATTTTAAAGCCTCTTCTAATTCATCAGAATTTTCAACACGTTTAGAATAAATGCCCATGGCATTGGCCATGGCTGCAAAATTAGGGTTTTCTAAATCGGTGCCAAAACTTAAAAAACCTGCAGCTTTCATTTCTAACTCCACAAAACCCAGTGCCCCATTATTGAAAATTATCACTTTTATCGGTAGTTTCATTTGAGTGAGCGTAATAAGATCCCCCATTAACATGGTAAAACCACCATCCCCACATAATGCAATGGTTTGTCTTCCAGGGAAAGCTGCCTGCGCTCCAATACTTTGCGATAATGCATTAGCCATTGAGCCATGATTAAAAGAACCTAATAAACGTCGTTTGCCATTCATTTTTAGATAGCGAGCCGCCCATACCGTAGCGGTGCCCACATCACAGGAAAATACCGCATCATCACTTGCTAAATCACTCACACATTTTGCTAGATATTGAGGATGAATTAAATTAGCTTGAGAACTTTTTTGAGCTAATTTATCTAAGTCCTGTCTTGCCTGATGATAATGCTTTACTGCCTTATCTAGAAAAGCACTGTCGCTTCTTTTTTTAAGTAAGGGTAGTAAGGCCGTGATGGTTTCTTTAACACCTCCAATCACACCAAGGTCCACTGCACAACGACGACCAATTGCTGTACCATCAATATCAACTTGAATGATTTGGGCTTTTGAAGGATAAAATTGTCGATAAGGAAAGTTTGTTCCCAGCATCAATAAAGTATCACAATCTTCAATCGCATAATAACCAGATGAAAAACCGATGAATCCTGTCATGCCTACATCATAAGGATTATTAAATTCCACATGCTCTTTACCCCGAAGCGCATGAACCATGGGGGCTTTGAGGATTTCACATAATTGCATCAACTCATCATGAGCGCCAGCACAACCATGTCCAGATAAAATGGTGACCTTACCTTTTTCCAAAAATTTCGCCATTTTTTGTAATTCTTTCGCCTGCGGAATAATTTGTGCTGCCGGATTTCTGGGCCAGGTGACAGGGTTGGTTAATTTGGCCTCACTTAATGCGATGTCGCCAGATATTACCAAAACTGCAACGCCTCGCTGGGTTAATGCAGCCTGAATTGCCATGCCCAATAGATGAGGCATCTGATCAGCGTTGGATACCATTTCACAAAAAACACTACACTCTTTAAATAAATTTTCTGGATGCGTTTCTTGAAAGTAGTGGCTACCAATTTCTGCACTCGGAATATGGGCTGCAATCGCTAAAACTGGTGCACCACTTCTTTGAGCATCAAATAAGCCATTAATAAGATGTAAGTTTCCCGGACCACAACTACCTGCACATACTGCTAATTGCCCTGTAAGTTGGGCTTCTGCACCTGCTGCAAATGCTGCTGATTCTTCATGGCGAGTATGAATCCATTGAATCTTTTTTTGCCGTAAAATTGAATCGGTAATGCCATTGAGTGAGTCTCCTACAATTCCATAAATTCTTTCAACACCCAGTAAACTTAAGGATTCGACTAAAACATCAGCAACAGTTTTTTTCATCATCTTGATTCCTACTTGATACAGCTTTATTGTGTCCTAGATTTTATATTACAGCATTCGAGGTTGATGTGCATCCCTGAAAAAAATGCATGGAAGAAAAGTTTGAGATAAAAAAAATCCGGCAAAAGCCGGATTGAATGATTGCGATATGGATTAGTCTCTGTTGCCAGAAAACGCTGTTAAAATCTGTAACAAGCTGACAAAGACGTTATAGATTGAAACATATAAAGAAACAGTGGCATTGATGTAGTTGGTTTCACCACCATGAATAATTTGACTGGTTTGGAATAAGATTAAACCAGAAGAAATTAACATGAAAGCGCCTGAGATGATAACTTGCAAACCACTCACAGGAAAGAATAAACCAATTAGCATCATTACAAAAACAACCAACATAGCAGCGAATAAGAAACCGCCCATATAGCTAAAATCTTTCTGAGTTATTAATGTATAAGCTGATAGACCCAGGAAGATAATCCCTGTTCCACCTAAAGCGGTTGCTATTAAATGAGCGCCATTTGGAATCGATAACATGTACATATTTAGGATTGGACCTAAGGCAAATCCCATAAAACCAGTAAAACCAAATACGGCAACAATCCCCATAGGACTATTTTGAAGCATACTGGTTAAGAAAATCAAACCATAAGAGCCAATCAAAAATAGAATAGGGTTAATAAAACGAATGCCCATCGCCATACTGACATAAGACATGATACCACTAAAAACTAAAGTCATTGCTAATAACAAATAGGTGTTACGCAAAACTTTATTTGTGGCTAAAACCGATTCCATACGTCTATTGAGTACAGAAACATCATTTTTGTTCATTTTAAGCTCCAAAAGTCAAAATTACTTATTTACTCTACTACTATTATTATAACATAAGCAAGTATGAAGCTAAATATCCCCAAGGGTTAACAATCTTCTTTCCTCTGGATTGTCGGAAATTTTTGAGAATAAACAAAACTGAAAGAATTGATAACAACCTTTTGACTCACCAATTTCTTTTTGAAATTGGTGAGTATTTTCAATTTGAATATACTCTGCGCTATCCAATACCAATTGAAATTTCGGGTCTGTTTGGCTTTGAAATAAAGACCCAAACTCATCAAAAAGAATACGGCTTAGGTAATCTTTCATAAAAGGCCAAAAAGCCTCTACACCATTTTTTTCAATCGAGTAGCACTGCTGATTAAATAATAAAAATTCCTTAAGTGTTTGAGGATTGGAAAGCGCTTTGAGATAATCAATCATTAAAGTTTGAACAGACGCTTTCAGTTTAAGTGTAAAAGTAGATAGGGTGAGGTAACGAATCTCAACCAATTCATGCGCCGATGCGATACCTTGAATTAACTTATTAAATGCACCCGAACCACAAATGGGCTTATCCAAATGTCTGGGGTTGTCATTTTGATAATCTCTTTGAATATCATTAAGACTTTGAACCCATAATTTGAGTACGTCTTCTTTGGAACCCAATCGTTTTTCATCATCATGAACTGCAACCCAAGTGAGTATCAATAACTCTAAAAGAGTGGTTTTAGATTTCATATCTTTATAATGATAGTAGTTATCAGCAATGGCATGAAATGCTCTTAATGCTGCAGCATTATTATAATTGTCCTGATCAAGGCTTTTTAAATAATCTTCAATGGAACTTAAAGCATCCTCTTCGTTGTCGATAAAATAAGTGTTTTTTAATCTTATAGCACTTTCTGACACCGTTTGATGAACACTGGATGTATGGGTACTTTGACTCGGATTAAATGCTGCATTATTGAAAACTAAATTATCGAACTCATCGACATCAATTTCTTGTAATAACCTATTTTGTGTATTGAGAATACCCATCACAAAATCATTTAACTCATCCTCTGGCACACCTGCAACTAACATTTGCAAAATTTCTTGCCAATTTTCAACAGTAAACTCGTGCTCATTGACGATACCAAAAAGCAGTAATTGAAATGCATTAGATGATTCAATCGCCTCAAGATGGGGTAAAAAACCTTGGAATAGTTCTTGCGCAACCAGGTCAGTCATGACACCTGAATCCGTTAAGAAACTAAAAAGTCCTGAAATGGTATCTAAATTTCCAATTTCCCCCAGAATGACAAGATTTTCTTCAGAAAAAATATTTAAAATTGAAAGATGAATCAAAATATTTGCAAGACCTTCATGATATTGTGGGTGTCTAAAAAACACCTCAACGGCTTGAATAATTAAATGGGCATCTAACGGATAGAAACGGACCATTTCAATAAAGTGATTTAAGCTTTGCAAACGAACTAAAGAGGCCCCTTGAATAAATTCAATCAGTTGTTGTGTATGATGCGGCTCTGCAAAAAAATCTATATTATCTAAATTCATCAACACGTTTAATATTAATGTTTTTTTATTCAAGCTAAAATAGTGATTGAAATACTCTAAATCCTCATCACTTAAAATGATTCCTATCATACGTTCGACTTCATACTCAGGGACTGGGGAAATGTTTAAAAGGGGCAATTCATCCTTTTTCTCGAGAAATTTTTCGATGAAATGAATAATACTGATATTGTGTTTATCTAGTTGATGATGATCAATAAACTCATCCCAAACCATTAAACCCTGTTCGTCTGAGAATTTACCTGATTTTGCCATATCAAAGGCGGGAATCAACAGGCTATGCAAACGAGGATGTGTCACAATGGTGACAATATAATCTACAAAATTTTCTGGAAAAAGTTGATGACATAATTCTAAGAGCTGATAGGTATTATTATCGTGCATTAAATAATAAGTATCACAAAATTCAGGCTCTAATGGATATCTATCCTGATCTTTAAATACCAAACACCACTCTTCATTGAGCTTGGTTTCTTCAAACAAAGCTAAAATAACATCTTGAATGGTTTCCATATGCTCAGAGTCAAATTTTTTAAGACCCAGAACATAAGATTCTGGAAGTTGCTTTTCAATTTCAGGATGTTCTAATAAATAATTTTTTAACTGTGTTAAGGTATATTCCAACATAGCAAGGCCTAGATATCAAAAAAAGAGCTATGATATCATTTTTGAAGAAAAAAATTCGAAATAAGCTTTTTTAAAGCCATCAATAAATTTATCAAAAATCGTTCATTTGCACAATTAATGCTGTAATTTAATTCATCGAGTGTGATACAATTAAAGCATTGCGTAATTTTATTAATCACTCATGAATCCTCATCACTCTCTTCAACTGCCTAAAAATTTACTGCACGACTTTCTGACATTGTCTTGCCGATACGCAATGACGCCAACTTGTATTTCCTCATTATTAATGTATGTGATATTACCTGCAAAAATACTGCATAAGGATAATGCGATATTACTTGATAAAGGGTTGCATGAGGAAGAGTGCGTTATCCAGCAAATGCAAGTACGAAAAGTAAAAAATAACTCAGATAAATATACCGTTTATTTTGGTGGAAATGGTCAAGACTGCTTGGATGAAAAAATGGTGACATCCAATAAAATAGAAAACCACTACATATATTGGAACTATCCAGGTGTTAAAAATAATCTCGCTTCACACTCTCCTGAAGAATTGTATAAAGCAGGCTATAGAGTGGTCAATCAATTAATTAATCAAAGTATTTCCCCTCAAAATATTGAATTATTTGGTTGGTCATTAGGCGGAAATATTGCATCTGAAGTTGCGCGACGACTCTATCGTGAAAACAAATTTGTAAATCTTCGTGTGCTGATGTCTTTCTCAACAATTTCTTGGGTTATTCCGGAGCTGTTAAAGGAGAAATTTTTAAAATCTAAAGATAAGAACCAGCTAGGAATTTATCTTTCTTCAATCTTTAGCATGAGTAGTTTGATACTCATGTTAGCTGGTTTTCCTGGAAGTATTATCAATACCATCACTTTAATTCTCATGAATACATTAGCTTTTCTTAGTTATTGTATCGCATTTGTAATACAAAGCCCTGGAATGTTATTGCAAGAATCGATGAATAAGATAGGTTTTGAAAAGCTCGGAATATTTTTAGCAATGCCATGGATGGAACTCGGCAAGCTTTTTAATCAAATGATGAATTTTCTTGCTCAGTCCATCTATAATATTACTTGGTGGATAGTAGGCATTGCAAGTGTCCTGATATTAATTCCGATGTTACTTGCAGGACTTGTAATAGGACTTCTTGTTGGAGCGTTCCTTTCTCTGCAATTATTATGGACTGACAGTCCCTGTGTTTTACCCATGCATACTTTGTGCGATTTGGCATTAAAAATTAACAGTTGCAACATGGATTCAGTCGATGCAATTCAAGAGATGTTGGAACACAAAAGTGGTGATATTAATATTATCAATACAGACGGTGATAATGTCATTTACCCAAATGCTTCACTATGTACAGGAATGAGATTCCCGTTAAAGGATAAGCAAAAAAGTTTGATTAGTGATCCTCAATGTGAAATGAGATTCCCGTTAGAGGATGAGCAAGAAAGATTGATTAGTGATCCTCAATGTGAATGGTACGAGGGAGGACATAATTGGATAGGAATTAAGTTGAGAAAATAAAATTCCCCTGCTACCCTAGACCTCATGCACTTTTAATGCCAGAATAAAAACATTATTCAATATTACTATGTTCTTATGTCTTTTATCATTACACCTACGCATATCATTGAAGATACTTTATTTAAACCTGCGTCATTTGCAGCCTTCGATTTACAAAAACTTATTTTTAATCAACTTCATTCAAAAATTGATTATGCTGACATTTATCTTCAAAATACCTTAAATGAATCTTGGATTCTAGAAGATAGACAAGTCAAAAGAGGAAGTTTCTCGATTGATAGAGGCGCTGGTATTCGAGTAGTCAGTGGCGAAAAAACCGGTTTTGCCTATTGTGACGATATCAATATGCCATCTATTCAAGAAGCATTAAATGCAGCCAAAACCATTGCAAGCTCTGGGATTGAAACCAAAGCACAACAGTTGAAAACCGCTCCAACACCAGGGCTTTATTTACCGGTTAATCCCTTGGATTCGTTAAGCTCTGAAGAAAAAATCAATTTACTACACCAACTTGATGAATACGCACGTTCTCTAGATTCAAGAATTACCCACGTCAATGCAAGTATCTCAGCAGAATATGATGTGGTAAGTATTATCAATTCTAAAGGAGTGATTGCAGGCGATGTGCGCCCACTAGTCCATGTCAGCGTCACAGTCTGGATAGAACATAATGGCCGACGAGAGACTGGTCGTTCAGGTGGTGGTGGACGATTTGATTTTAAAGAAATTATTCAAGACAATCTCATTGAAACGATTGCTCAAAGAGCAGTTCATGAAGCCCAAATTAATTTAGAAAGTATTGCATCACCTGCTGGAACCATGGAAGTAGTATTGGGACCAGGCTGGCCGGGTATTTTACTACATGAAGCGGTGGGTCATGGTTTAGAAGGTGATTTTAACCGCAAGCAAATTTCAGCCTTTAGTGGACAATTGGGTAAAAAAGTAGCAGCCAAAGGCGTTACTGTTGTCGATAATGGTACGATTCCAAAACGTCGCGGTTCTTTAAATATTGACGATGAGGGCACTCCAACGCAATGCACCACACTCATTGAAGATGGGGTTTTAGTCAATTATATGCAAGATGAACTCAATGCCCGATTAATGGGTATGAAATCAACCGGTAACTGTCGTCGTGAAGCTTATAATTGTATCCCCATGCCCCGTATGACCAATACTTACATGTTAAACGGCCAACATACTCAAGAAGAGATGATTCAATCGGTTAAAAAAGGCATTTTTGCAGTCAATTTTGGCGGTGGTCAGGTTGATATCACCTCCGGCCAATTTGTCTTTACTATCAGTGAAGCTTATCTGATTGAAAATGGCAAAATCACCCAACCGATTAAAGGTGCGACCCTCATTGGCAATGGTCCTCAAGTGATGAAAAAAATCTCTATGATTGGCAATGATTTACAATTAGACCCTGGCATTGGCACATGCGGTAAAGATGGTCAGTCCGTACCGGTTGGTGTAGGACAACCCTCTCTAAAAATCACTGAAATTGTTGTCGGCGGCACAGCCTCCTAGGAGTATTCATGTTATTTTCTCCATTAAAATTTGATAATTTGACACTGAATAACCGCATTGTGATGGCTCCATTAACACGTTGTCGTGCAGGCATTCATGATATCCCAACTGATTTAAATGCTTTGTATTATCAACAAAGAGCAACTGCTGGTTTAATCATTAGTGAAGCCTCGCAAATTTCTCAACAAGGCAAAGGCTATCCACATACCCCAGGTATCTATTCCGAAGCACAAATTGCAGGCTGGAAAAAAGTCACAACATCGGTTCATCTTGCTCAAGGTAAGATTTTTTGCCAACTTTGGCATGTGGGTCGAATTTCACATCCACTTTATCAAAAAAATGGTGACTTACCAGTTGCACCATCAGCGATATGTCCCTCTGGACAATCTCTTACTGAACTTGGTCCTAAAGACTTTGTCACTCCTCGTGCACTTGAACTTCATGAAATTCCTGACATTATTGAACAATATCGCCATGCTGCACATTGCGCCAAACTTGCTAACTTTGATGGGATTGAAATTCATGCAGCCAATGGTTACTTACTCGATCAATTTCTACGTTCAGGCACCAATCAAAGAACTGATGAATATGGTGGCTCTGTAGAAAATCGTATGCGTTTAATTTTGGAAGTCATGGATGCAGTCTTAGAGATTTGGCCTGCTCATCGCATAGGCATACGACTGTCGCCTGTATCGAAAGTTCATGACATGTCCGATGACCATCCTATGGAAACTTACCTCAAACTCATTGAAGCCTTAAATACAAAACAAATTGCCTATATCCACATGGTAGAAGGCTCTACAGATTCAAAACAAAGACCTAACTCAAATGATTTTGATTTTGTAAAACTTCGCCACACTTTCAATGGTATTTATATTGCCAATAATCTCTATACCAAATCAATGGCAATCGATGCTCTTGAACAGAATCATGCTGATTTAATTTCTTTTGGAAAACCATTTATTGGTAATGCCACTCTAGTAAACAAATTAAAGCATAACCACCCATTGGTTGAAGCCCACAAAAGCACTTGGTATGGAGGAGACGAAAGAGGTTACACTGACTGGAAAGATTAACTTTTTTCTCAACATTGTGTTTTTAATATTAAAAACTGTATAATAGACATTATTAGTTTGTGTATTATATAAGACAAACATATGTCTATAAATTTTTTTGATGCCACACTAGATGTCAAACGCAATTTTTATCGCCTCCTCTATCAGGGGCATTTTACCCATGGAACTTTTGCTGAAATTGTTGGTAAATTATCACCTCTTCTCAGTGCATTACCTCCGGAAGATGCCGAAGAAATTTCCAAAGAATTGCAAAAAAAATCAGATAGCATTGATAAAAGTAAATTATTCTGTTTTTTGAATGATTTACAAGCCGGCAAATATTCCCCTTTTTTAACCTATAAAATACAAGACAGCAGAATTAGAAATCGCGTTGCAATTGATGACCAAATCGAGGAAGTCAATGCCCTACAAAAACAATTTCAAGCATTAAAAAATGCTGGCTTTTCCTCATTCCAAAGAATTAAAGCTGATGGCAATTGCTATTATCGAGCAGTCATAAAAGGTTATATTGAACAATCTATTATAGAAGTGCCTGAAAAGCGACCTTTCTTTTTTAATCGATTAGCCAATCTTTTTGAAGGA
>DNMA01000147.1:11714-12538 GCA_003489505.1 Legionellales bacterium
ATAGATGATGAAATACCACAAATCTTAGCCTTAATTGCAAATTTAAGAGCTGCTGCCAAAGGTGAAAAATGGACAACTCTTCAAGATTTTTGGAAAGACCTAGCCGATGAGAACACCGGAACTGATCATTTTCTTATCTTAAGCTCTCGTTATTTGGTTGCACAAGCTTATAGCAATAACCTTGGTACATTGAAAGATCTATTGGCTTTAGAGCCTGAAAATATTCTTAAGATGGGCCAATATACTGACGGACATCCCAGTGTATTCTTACTTCCTAAAGTACTTGCATTTCCATGCGATATTATTGGAATTGATAACGAAATTTTTTCCGTGCAATATGCCGATGCACCATTTATACCCGTTGAAGATGCAAAATATCCTATTAGTTATCAATTTTCACATCAAAAGTCATACCATCTCGTATTCAACTATAAAGACTCACATTATGATGCGATTATTCATCAAAAGCTTGAGGAAACAATGCAGAGGTCTGAAACTTCTGCTTCGGATCCTGATTTTGAGAAAAAAATGTTACATTCCACCCTACATCCTGAAGAAAATCAGTGTTGCTTCTTTCTATTTTTCATTTATGCATGGGCGTTCTTAAAGTGGATTATTAATTGTCTAACAGGGAATAATGCTCCAACAAATGCAGGTGATCTGAATAAACCTTTAATTAATAAAAAAACTTCATAAAACTTTTTTTGGCCTCAAAGTTAATATTTTTAAAAGACAGATTAAGCATACGCCTGGCAGTAAATTAATTTATCCTGTCTTGGCGTTAAAAAATAAGTACTTTTCTCCTGTTAAAACTCTTTAGAAAT
>DNMA01000147.1:12827-13207 GCA_003489505.1 Legionellales bacterium
AAAAAATAAGTACTTTTCTCCTTGACTAATCCTTCATTTCCTTCTAAACCTAATAGATACACTCTTTTAAATTCACCCACTTGCGAGCAGGACATAATGATCTTTTTTAAAAGAAATTATGCGGTCCCCTCTTCTCTTCAAATTGAGGACTTTATTCCTGCACCTGAATTTCAAAGTCTTTTACCCAAGCATCAAAAATTTCTTAAAAAACTATTTTCTAACCCTTCTCAACACCTAGAAAAATTTGTCAGCAAAATCAGTAGTAATGGAATTCTCATTTCCCATGATATCCTAGAAAAAATGATTGACCAGTTATATTTAGAAAGCCAGCTTCCATTACAAGCATTCTCCCTTGAAACCTTAAAAAATGTGTCTTTACC
>DNMA01000201.1 GCA_003489505.1 Legionellales bacterium
TTTTTTATCATATTGGTCGATAATGGATTGAAAACCAGGTAATACTTTCTTATCAACCGCTAGTGTAAACTCTTGAATACCTGCTAATAATCGATGAGCCTCAAGATACTTCGATGGTTCAGGGGCATGCTTGGCTAATACATTTAAACAGGTTCGATAATTATTCACATCTTGCAAACGACCAAATATAAAATCCAATTCTCTAAAATGACCTTGATCAAATACATCAGTAAGACGCACAAACCCATCAACACCAAAAGAGTCCATAATAATGTCATCATCGAAGCTGGATACAATTTCTTTAAACAAATCAAAATCAGTTCTCACTTCAATTTGCTGAAAAGCTGAAATCAAACTTAAGCTGATATCGACATCTTCGTTTTGATACATTTTTAATAAGATATGCGCTACTCGATGACATCCCTGTAAAACAGCTTCCTGAAAAAGATCACATCGATAATCTATTCGAGCATTTTTGATAAGTTCACCAGAGGCCCTATTGATATAGGATATGATAGTATCTTCATCAACTACCCCTAACATAATCTGAAGGGAAAGAAAATTTTCCTGGGTTAATAATTTTAATGGTTCTTCATGTGTTGACCACCATTCAATGATTTGCTTAATGACATCTTCATGTCCCCGATGACAAGCATTGAGAAATCCCTCAAAATCATTGCCCTCAATCATGTTAAAAACCAAATGCCCTCGACGTGCCACTAAAAATCTAAGAACATCTAAATGATGAAAGTTTGCAGCAATTTGAAACAATTTATAGTCATCCATTTCAATCAACTCATCTTCCAACTCTGGAAATAAATCAAAAATTCGAGAAATGTATGATATGTTACCTTGAGTAAAGAGATGTTTAATTAGACTGTAGTGATTCGCTCTTAAAATTGAAGGAATCTCAGTGCTTAAATGAGTCAAAATATAATCAAAAACACCCACGACTCTTTTTTGAATTGCAAGATGAATTAATAACGCATCATTGAATATTAAAATTCGACTTATATACCGAGGAGATAACTCTAAAATCTTAATAAAGTAAAATAAGTTATTGTCTTGCAGCAAATTGAAAGCCAAAAGATAAACATGCTGCAAAATTTGACCTTGAGCATGCTCTGGCATATTTTCAAACAAAATATCAAAAAGTGTCGTATTTTGAAATCGCAAAATGGTGTGAAGTATTTGAAATTGAGAGAGGTAAATGTAATTCACAACACCATTAAGATTGTTATTGCAAATAAACTTAAAAAAATCTGCACGTTGATGTAATACAGAGATTTCCATTAAATATGGCGTATAGCTTGTCCATAAAAGTAATTGTTGGCTAGATTCTAATCCCTGATACCAAGTTTGAATTTCATCCCAGTTATCTGGGGTGCTCAACAGCTGAAAAGCCTGATTTAAAAGTTCGATTTGATTTATCATTATAAGGTAAAATTGTAAAATATATGCGCATCATATCGCAGATTATAAATTTATCAAGCCCCTTAAAATAATGAAAGTTCTGTTAGCTAATAGAAGACTTTGTAAGTTTTTCTAAATTTGAATCCAATCGATTCAAAAAATCTGAACTATCAGAAGATTGTGAAAAAATTGATAATCCTTTAAGATTCGTTTGATGCAGGACTCCAAGGTTGGTTAGAAATAGATGGTTACTAGGATTTGAACCCTCTTTCCATCGAGAAACAGTCTCCACCAACTCACCCTCAAAAGAAGTCGCAACTTGAATGTATAAATCATCTAAAGCACAAACTTTTTTTAAGCCCAAATCATCTTTTAATTTATTTAAACGATTGATTTCAGATTGAATCAATAAGAGTAAATTTCTTTGTTCATCTTGATAATTTGAAATGGGTAACACGACTTTTGTTTGCGGTTTTTGCTGAATATATTGTTCAGTTATCTTTTGGATATCTTCGAAGGAGAGCTCATCTTTCATTTCCCCAAACTGATTAATATAAGGACTTAAACCTCTAGATAGAAGAAAAGCGCGAACCTGTTCTTTAGAAAAATCATCCACTTTACTTTTAAGATATGCATCAAAGTCCATTATATCCCCTCATTTATCCTTTAATCATTAAAGTATAGCAGACAGAAAAAAAATTATTGCAATGCATTTGTGACTGTGCTATTTTGGCTCAAAATGATTTATTATTTAAATGATTTATGTTGTTATTTTCAGAGTATTTACTAGCCAAACACCCAAAAGCTTTCAACTCGCTCACTGTTTTTAACGGTTATTTTCTTACTCAATGGCTTGAAGAAAATCGCACACCCTCTTTTATCAGCACCTTAGGCTTATATAATATTTATCAAACGCAATTTAATCATTTTGAAAAGAGTCTCAATAACGCGCTGAATGATTTTTTTAAAAATGATGAAAAGAGTGTCTCCCCAAAAACACCGAGTGATTACATTCGTTTTATAGACTTAGGAGCAGAGTATTTTAGAAAAAGTTTCTTATACATGGTTCAATTAAAATCTAAAGATAACCCCTGGTCTTTCCCAAGTTATACCTTTAATGCTTCACAAAGTGGTGTCAGTATCGAAACATATATCCACACAGGAACTGGGGTACAACAGTTTCAGTCCTCTCATAGTGGACTGGGTAAAAATTCGAAGACACTTAATAAAGATGAAAAAACCAAATTAGAAAATAATCTAAAACATTTTTGTGTTGATAATACCCATATCAGAAGCATGGTCGAGAAAATTAAAAAAAGCGCCCATCATGGTGAAGAAGCTTGGATGGGCTTTCATGCATTAGAATTCATAGAGTATCTCAAAACCTTAAGACAATTAGAGTTTGTCGAACCTAAAAACCTAAATGCTTATGATTTGGATTGGTTACAAAATTTTATAAGTTTGCCTCGAATTGAATTTGTTTTGAATACTTCACCTTGCTCGCACTGCCAAGGTTTATTCAAAAAATTGCGAGAAAAACTCAATCAAGAAGGTATCTACCTCCCGATTTTGATTTATTCTATTTTTCCTTACAATACAGATGAGGTGGAAATGAGTCAGGTCAATGTTTTGTCTTTTAAAGGTGAATTCATTCAAACGAAATTATTTATGAATACACCTTATGACCAATCCAAAAGACCTGTCTTAGATATTGCCTCCAATGCCAAACTTGAAAATGCTTTGGCGTTTGATGCCAATATTTACCCATTAATTCTAAAACTTCATTTGGAATCTGATAACAGTATTCAAAAGGCACTATTCAATCAATTACTCTTACAAATAGAAAAATTATCTTTGTCACAAATTGACATGGGTGTTATTAAAGCATTCCTCAATCATTTTCCTAACAAATTAAGGAATGCTGCGCAAGTTGAATATGATGAATGTTTAACGACACTTGAAAAAGCATCTCAAAGCATAGATAGCAGCTTACCTGCATCGGGTTTACAAAATTTGTTTACTACAATCTTTAAAACTAAAAAGAGATCTTTAGAGTTTGATGAAAGTGAAATACATTTGATACTCCAGCTCACTGCTTTGTTAGAAAATATTCCTCAACGATCGAATCATTTTATTTTTAATTTAGTATTTTCTTCAATTTTTTACATCTCCACGAAGTTAATTGAAGAACATGAAGAACCAGAAGATCTTGCATCATATGTAATCGGAGGACAGTTTTAAAATGGCTGATATTTGTTTTTTTCCAGAGGATATGAGTTTAAGCTGTCCCAATGAAAAATTAATCTATCAAATATTAAGATTCAATTTAGAACTGAATTTGGATAATTTAAATACCAAAGAATTATTAACAACTAGACTTTTTTCTGCGATTTTTTTAAAAAAAGATAAAGTATTAATTAAAAAGGCCAGAAATATTTTCCAAATAGGACTTTTGCACCTAATAAATGAGTTTAATCATAAACAAGATATTCAAGAGCAAGTCAAAATAGATTATTTAAATCGAGTTCTATGCTTACTACCCTATCTTGAATTTCTAAATGATGAAAAATTCACTCTTCCGTGGCTAGATTCGAAGCAATGGAATCAACAATCATTCACCATTTCAAAAATTAGACTGACTGAAAAATCGATTTGGCAAAACCCTTATGATAGAGCATACGCCTATGGTCTAGATGGTGATAAAGGAGATAGAGTTTTAATTTTCCCTGGTACAACATACCCAGCCGGAGAGGGATTTTTCTCTCATATTATGACTGATCTTGATGGGTTTCATTCAGTCGGCCAGACGCTTGTAAACAGTGGTTCAAAAAACATTTTAGACTGGGTGAAAAGCAAGGAAAAATCGAAAGTCTTTTCTCTAGGAACAAGTCTTGGCGGCAGCATGGCTCTATTGTGGTCACAAGCTTTTCCTGATAATTGTAAAGGCGTCTTTGCATTCAACCCTCCAGGGATGCTAGACATTCCCAAAACATCTTGCGATAGGACTCCACCTGCTCGCATATTAATTCAAGAATACGACCTTGTCTCACAATTTGGGTATTGGCATCCTAATTGGGAACTCATCCAAGTTAAGGCGCCCAAAAATCCATTTTTTCATCGCTCTGGATTAGCGCATGCAGTGACTTTTGTTGGGCAAGAAGAATGTACTTATCAAGCATTAACAATCGAGGATGAAAATCAAAAACGCTATTGGTTGAATTTATTCCTTTTTAGAATCACCAGAAGTATCATATACATCAGTATTGTTTTACCTGTTTATTATATCATCCAGCCCATTTGGCGCTTAATTTACCAAGAACTGAATTGGATTATTATCGCTTCCATCTTTTTATTGAGTATGTTCTCTTACAATCCCCTATTTTGCATTTTTATGGGTTTTATCATAAAAGAGTTTATTAAACTGCCTTTAGAGCGTTTTCAATTTGAAAACTTATTTTTTATTGCGACCAGTCTTTTATGTTTAGCCGCCTACTTTTTTATTTCAAATTTTTCACCTATTCTTCTGGTTCCAATCATGACCTATTTGTTCACACAGGTTTTTGCTAATCTTTTTAATGACAATCCTAAGCCTTTGAATCAACCGGCCAATATTTAAAATATTAATCAAAGCAAGAATTTTATGAATACTTTGTTTGAATTATGGTATCATTCGTTTTTGATTAAATATTGTAATTAGTGATGAAAAAAAACAAGTCGCTCTGGGACTATCTAAAACAAGCTTTTTTGATGGCCAAAGAATACTTTATTGATTCTGAAGAAAATTATAAAGCTTCTTTTTACTTGGTTTTAGCCATTATATGTGTTGCAACGTTAGTGGGTTTATCTGCTGCATTATCTTGGTGGTGGGTCTTATTTTGGGCAGCCTTTGAAGCAAAAAGTATTGCACTTTTTTTAACAAGTCTTGAAATATTTGCAGGTATTTCTATGGCTTATGTCGCAGTGAGAGCTACATATCGTTATTTAGTCGGGTTAATTAAACTCAACTGGCGAAATTGGTTTACCAAAAAACTTTATCATGAATACATCGATAAAAACCATAGTTTTCTTGAAATCGCTAGAGTCTCAGATAAATTACCCAATCCCTCCCAAAGAATTCATCAGGATATAGATTATTTTGTAGACCTCAGTGTCGATTTAAGTCTTGATTTTCTAAAATCCATTTTAATGCTGACCACTTTTATCAGCACCCTTTGGATAATAGGTGGTTCTTTATCTTTAACCATTATGAGCGCTCATTTACTCATTCCAGGTTATTTGGTTTGGATTGCTATAACGCTTGCAATCATAGCCACATTCATTAAACACAAAATTGGTGAGCCAATGCATAAGCTCAATAACCAAGAAGCAGATGTAGAAGCGGCATTTCGTTCTGAATTAGAGACTATTGGCCCCGCAGCAGAAAATATCGCTCTTGAAAAAGGTCAAACGTATTTTAAACCCTCTTTGGGTGAAAAATTTAAAGCGATAACAGACAATTCCTACGAGAAATTAAAAGTCTATACCACTCTTGCCGCTTTTGATAGTTTATATAATCAATTATCCTGGATTATTCCCTACATTGCTGCAGCACCTATCTATTTTATCGGCAGCATTGGTTTAGGGGCTTTGATGCAGATAGGGTATTCATTTCAGGAAGTGAATTCTTCATTTTCATGGTTTATGAACTCATTTAGTAAACTTGCTTGGTATAAAACCAATATTGATAGAATTATGGACTTAAGAACCATGATTCAGACGCCGCCTCAAACAGTGGCCATAAAAGGGATTCAAGTAAATCCTATAGAGAACTCTCATCAAATTATTGTTGAAAATTTATCACTTCACAATCCTCACACTGGAAAACCAATTGCTGAGAACCTAACATTTACTTTTAAAGAGAGAGAAAATGTAATTTTATTAGGCCCTTCTGGTTTAGGTAAGAGCTCAATTTTTAAAGTCATCGGCGGCATCTGGCCATATGGTCAAGGTAATATTTCCATCCCTAATGAATCGATTTACTTTTTATCTCAAAAACCAACTTTACCTTTACATACCAGTTTAAAGGCTTTAATGTCTTATCCTAACCCAGTAAATTTTTACAGCGACCCACAATACGAGGGGTTACTTAAGGAACTTGGAAACATGGAAGAATTTATTCCTCAACTTGAAGAGGTCCAGAATTGGGGCACTAAATTATCTGGTGGACAACAACAAAAAATTGCCTTTGCAAGAGCTTTTTTATTAAAACCCAAATGGTTATTCCTCGATGAATCGACCGCCTCTTTAGACCAACTTAGTGAAATACACATATATGAAACCCTACTAAAAAAACTGTTACCAGATACCACCTACATTAGTATTGCTC
>DNMA01000195.1 GCA_003489505.1 Legionellales bacterium
CTTTTATTAAAAAATTTGATAAAAGGAAAAGGTGTGCCAACTGGTAATTGCTCATAGATGAGTTGCATACGTTCCGATAAAGTCATTAAAGGTCGACTAATTTCATGCACTTTTTTAAAACTTTGTTTTTGATTGAATTGTTGGTAGTGTTCAAAAAGCTGGCTCAGTTCAATATCAGGTAAAGGCGGTGGGGCAATTTCATTTCCCAAAGCAATTTGAATAGGCCAGACATCACGCTCCCAACGCGTTAATTGGTCAATAAATTCAGCCGTTTTTTGGATATCTTCATAATCCATTAACTGTTTTACCAGTAAAGCCCTTGGGTCCTCTTCAGGACTTTCTTCTTCAATTTTTTTAGGCAAAAGCATTTGTGATTTAATTTGAATGAGGCGTACCGCCATCACTAAATAATCTGGTGCAATTTCAAATCGTTGCTCGGTCATCAGGCGAATGTATTGCACATACTGAGCGGCAATCAAGGCAACTGGAATATCTAAAATATCAATGTCTTGTTCACGAATGAGATACCACAGTAAATCCAAGGGGCCTTTAAACCCCTTGGATTCAATCCACAAAGGTGGAGAAGGGACATATAAGTTTTCAGGAATTTCAAAATCCAATACGGCTTGAATTTCTGAAGTATCCATTAGTAGTCGAGTCCCATCACCTCTTTGACTTCCACTAAAGTCTTTTGCGCTTCTTCTCTTGCACGTTCAGACCCCTCTGTTACTAAATGTTTTACCACTGATAAATCTTCTTGTAAGTCTTTAATATTTTCTTGCACCGGTTCTAAATCTTTCTGGATAGAATCTATTAAAGGCCGTTTACAATCAATACATCCAATACTGGCTTGTCGACATCCATGTTGTATCCAGTTTTTTAAGGGTTCATCTGCATACAACTGATGCATTTGCCAAACAGGACATTTATCTGGATTGCCGGGGTCCGTTCTTTTCACCCGCGCTGGGTCAGTTGGCATGGTCAAAATTTTCTTTTCAATTTCTTTAGGCGTATCACGTAAATCGATGGTGTTACGATAAGATTTAGACATTTTCTGACCATCAAGGCCCATCACTTTAGCCTGAGGTGTTAATAAGGATTGCGGCTCATTTAAAATAATTTTTCCGGAGCCTTCTAAATAACCTAAAAGTCGCTCTTTATCGCCAACTGATAGACTAGCCTGAGCATTCACCAATGCTTGTCCAGTCGATAGCGCATCGTGCTCACCATTTTGCTGAAATGCTTGACGTAAATTTCGGTATAAAATAGTGTTTTTCTTACCCATTTTTTTTAAGGCCGCATCCACCATTTCTTCAAAATTACGCTCTTTGCCATATAAATGATTAAAACGTCTTGCGACTTCTCGCACCAGTTCCACGTGGGCGACTTGGTCTTCACCAACCGGAACTAAATCAGCGCCATATAATAAAACGTCGGCACTTTGTAAAAGCGGATAACCTAGAAAGCCATAAGTTGATAAATCTTTCTCATGCAGTTTTTCTTGCTGATCTTTATAAGTCGGTACTCGCTCAAGCCATGATAAAGGCGTTAACATCGATAATAATAAATGAAGTTCAGCATGCTCTGGCACCCAGGATTGAATAAAAACATGCGATAAGCTTGGGTTAATGCCACAGGCCAACCAATCAATCACCAAATCCCAAACATAAGACTGCATATTTTCTGGAGATTCATAATTGGTGGTGAGTGCATGCCAGTCAGCAACAAAGAAAAAACATTCATAATGATGTTGTAAATCTAACCAATTACGAATCACACCATGATAGTGTCCTAAATGCAAACGACCTGTTGCTCGCATACCCGAGACCACTCGTTTATTTTGAGAAAAACTAGACATACACTCCTCTTTTATAACGAACGAAAAGGCTTACAATCCCCTTTTCCTTCTCTAATTATTTTTGGAAAATCTTGGGTTAAATCAATTACACTAGTAGGTTCCACATCACAATGTCCTACATCAATGATCAAATCCACTTGATGACCTAATATATCGGCAATAGCTTGGGGTTCTGATAGTGAGTACTCAACACCAGGCAATTTTAAGGTGGTACTCATGATAGGACCTTCTAAGGTTTCTAATAAGGCACAAGTCACCGAATGATTGGGAATTCGTAAACCTAAAGTTTTACGTTTGGGATGATACATCATCCGTGGTAGCTCTGGAGATGCCTTTAAAATAAAGGTATAAGCTCCGGGTGTAAAAGCCTTTAACAAGCGAAATATTGGGGTGGTCACACTCGCATACTCACCCAAATTAGATAAATCTCGACAGACCAAAGACATATACTGGTGATGTTGCATTTGACGAATTTTTCGAATACGGCCTACCGCTTCTTTTTGACCTAGGCCACAACCTATCGCATATCCTGAATCTGTTGGATACACCACAATCCCACCATTTTCTATAATGCTTGCTGCTTGTCTTAAAAGACGAGCTTGTGGATTGTCTGGATGTACCACAAACCAATGACGCATTTTCTCGTTCCCTCTGGCGAACTATTCCTTGGCTTATTCTAGCAACAGTCCACTCGATTGAAAAGCATCATGATGCCAGATGGGTCGAAGATTGTCTGGCAAAGGGGTTTGACAGCCAATCATGGCACGAAATGGCGCACAAAAATGAAAGTCAGAACCGGTAGAAGCATAGAACTTGAAATCTCGACAAAGTTGAGCAATTCGTTGAGTATCTTTGGCAGTCTGTAGACCTGAAATCACCTCTAGTCCTTCACCTTTGGCTTCTTTAAATGTTTTGAGTAATCCTTTTAACTGTGCAGTGGTCAATTGATAATGTAGGGGATGAGCAAGCACTGCAACACCATGGGATGCTTGAATCACGGCAACTGTTTCTTCAATATTGACCCATTGACTGGGATAATAAGCGACACCTCGTGAACCTAAATAATCACGAAAAGCAACTTTTTTATCTTTGACTCCATATTCATGGACTAATAAATTTGCAAAATGCGTTCTAGAAATATTCAAATGACCGGCAAGCTCTAGAACCTTGTCATAACAATTTTTAAATCCAATTTGCTCTAAGCGCTGAGCCATATTTTGGGCACGATGCAAACGTTTTTCTTGTTGTACCGCCAGATAGCTTAATAGACGGTCGTGGTTATAATCTACCCCCAAACCTATAATATGTAATTCTTGTCGATTCCAAGTGACACTGCACTCAATACCACAAACAGCTTGCATGCCCTTTTCTGAAGCCAATTGACAGAACTCAGGATAGCCAGCCACGGAATCATGATCAGTTAAAGATAGAACTTTCACTTGCTCTTGGTGGGCCATATCAATCAAATCAGACAGCACATAACTGCCATCTGAAAACTGACTATGAAAATGAAAATCGACTTTCATGCAATATCATCTATTAATCAAAAAAAGTTTATTTTAACAGATTATGCTCACATGTTTAGTGTTTTTTTTAAACAAAATAATCTTTTTTTAAAAAAAACATATGTTTCAAAAAGCAAAATTTCATTTCTTTGCTATATTTTAATTTGAAAGCTTTGAAAATTAACAAAAGGACTGCAATTATGAAAAAAGTAATTTTAGCGATTATGGCTGTCATGACATCGATGTATTCAATGGTGTTTGCACCACAAGCATCAGCACAAGAGACTACCCCCATGAGCTCAGACCAGCCTAGCACCTCAGTAACTGGAACTGATACTACTGGTGGTGATTCATCGACTAGTACTGATAATACGATGTCAAACACATCAAGCTTAGGCGATGGGACCCAGGGTATGCCACAGACAACATCTTCTACTGAAAATGGTGACAATGGTACCGACAGTGATGAAGAAGAAGATGATGATGAAGATGATGATGATGATGACGAAGAATAATCATCCCTTCCAACCACCAAGTCATTGCGCTTGGTGGTTTTTTTTATTAAAAAATCCTCACCGTTTTCACACAATAAAGTCCATGATTTGGTCAATAATTAAAAAATAATTTTTAGTTTAAAATGCGTTCTTAAATCAGTGAGTTTTGCAATTAGTTGAGTAATGGTTTTGACTTTTGGAGAAAAAATGCAATTTTTAAATATTTATTTTTGGCTGGGATATGTAGCGCCCCACCGCTGTTGGCGCTCTGGCAGTTCCTACAATGGCAACACAACTGGGCCGATTGCAGCAGCTGGTGCAATGGTCTTCAAATCAAATATCGGACGCTAATCATAGGGGGCTTTTTTATTCTTTTTAAAATTCTTGTCTATTGTACAAATAATGTTAATATATAAACTATGATGAACATTAAAAATAATCTCAACACATGTCGTTTCTGATTGATATCCAAAATGAACTAGAATCCCTACCATTTCATCAAACAGCTATTGAAAATTGGGTGAAAGCCGCTTTAAGTGAAGAAACAGAAAATGCAGAGCTAACACTTCGCTTTGTTGAGCCTGCAGAAATGATTCAACTCAATAGCCAATATCGCCAAAAAAACTCCACCACCAATGTCTTATCTTTCCCTTCAGAAATTCCTGAAGAAATCGCTAAACAATTAGATACTCGCTTTATTGGTGATATCATCATTTGCCCTGAAGTGCTGCTAGCTGAAAGCCAAGAGCAAGAAAAAGACTTAGAATTTCATTGGGCACATATTGTCATTCACGGCGTATGTCATCTGCTGGGATATGACCATATTGATGAACAAGATGCAAAAAAAATGCAATCCCTGGAAATTAAAATATTAAAACAACTCCATTACCCCAACCCTTATGAAAACGACTATGCATAAACTACTTCATCAATTCATAACTTATATCAGAAGTTTCGTCGCCATTGAGCCTAAGAACGCAGATGAGTTATTACTCATTATTAAAACTTGTTCGCAAAAGCTCATTATTAATCCAGAAACTTCCGTGATTTTAGAAAACGTTTTGAATTTAAATACCATGCAAGTTCGTGACATCATGATGCCTAAAAGCCAGATGGTCTTCATTCAAGAACATGCTAGTCTTGATGAAATGGTAAAAATCATCGCGGATTCCGGACACTCCCGATTTCCAGTGCTTGCCGAACATGGTGATGAGATATTAGGTATTTTACATGCCAAGGACCTATTAAATCTGGCTGATAACCAAGAATTTGATATCAGTGACTTGATTCGAAGTGCCAATTTTGTGCCTGAAAGCCGAAAACTCGATGCTTTATTAACTGATTTTCGAAAAAACCGTAATCACTTAGCCATTGTAGTTGATGAATATGGTCAAGCGATCGGATTTGTGACTTTAGAAGACACACTCGAGCAAATCATTGGTGATATCAGTGATGAATTTGATGTCGAAGAAGAAGACCCCATCAAAGTTTTGAATCAAAAACAATACATCATGAGAGGGGATACCGAGTTAGAGCTCATTAATGAACGCTTAAGCACCAACTTTGAAGATGAAGACTTTGATACCATTGGCGGTTTAGTGACCAGCTATTTTACTTACACCCCAAAACGCGGTGAAGTCATTCAAATAGGTGATTTTGAATTTAAAATTTTAAGTGCAAGCTCAAGACGCATTAAATTATTAGAATGCACTGATAAAAGACCTGAAATCATACCTAATGACGAGGAAAACAATGAATAATGAAATTTTGTTGTTAACGGATGATTTAGCATTAAGCCAAGGACTGATACAAGATTTAAAAGATCATGAATGCCATATTCAATCAGACCAAATTGCGCATCACCTTCAACAAGACCTCAGCCAAGTCGAACCCTTTTTAATTATTTTATTAGATATTCATCAATCATTGAGCATGAGTTTTGAACTCATGGATCAAATCAGACAATTTATTCATATCAATATCATCGTCTTAAGTCCCTCCCAAGAAGAACAAGACTGTCTGGACGCTTTTTCTCATGGTGCTGATGATTATATTAAAAAACCCATTTTACTGGCTGAACTGGTCGCCAGAATTAAAGCTGTTGAACGAAGAACACATGCCACACCGATGGATGATGCCACTCTTTCACATGGCAGCTTGTTTTTAAATTGCCTAACTCGACAAGCCTTATTAGAAGACCAAATTCTAATACTGACTAATAGTGAGTTTAATGTTTTAGAACTTTTTTTACGTTATCCGGGTCGGGTTTTATCAAAAGAACAGTTGACAGAATATAGTTTAGGTAGAAAATATACGGCATTTGATAGAAGTATTGATGTGCATATCAGTAACTTACGTCAAAAGCTCAATGAGGATCATCATGACGAGTCATGGATCAAAACAATTCGGGGTTATGGATACGCATTCGTTGCTAAAGGTTAATTATGTTAGATATTAAATTTATTATAGAAAATCAAAAACTAATTGAAGATATTATTGAAAAACGCGGGGTCAAGGCCGATGTAGCAAACTTGATTGAAATTTACAACGAACGTAAAGCCTTAAAAATTCATCTCGAAGAAAAAAGAGCTCAAGCCAATCAAGTTGCCAAAAAGATTCCAAGCGTCTCAACAGAAGAAAAACCAGCATTGATTGCCCAAGGTAAAGAATTGAATCAATACATTTCTGCCCAAGAACCTAAACTGCGTGAACTCGATGATGCGTTCTTGCAAGCATGGTACACCATCCCCAATTTAATTTCTGCAGATACCCCCATGGGTGCTTCTGATGCAGAAAACATGACCTTACGTTACGAGGGCAAACCTAAAGAATTTGATTTTAAAAGCAAAGACCATCTTGAACTCGCCCAATTGCATGATTGGATAGACTTTGATAGCGGTGCAAAAGTGACCGGTTCTAAATTTTATTTTCTTAAAAATGATGCAGTATTATTGGAAAATGCATTAACCTTATTTGCCATGAAACTTGCTCGTGAAATGGGTTACACCCCACTTTCAACACCTGATTTAGCTAAACGCTCTGTATTATTAGGCACCGGTTTTAATCCCAGGGGTGATGAAGCCAATATCTATAATTTAGAAGATATGGATTTAAGTCTGATTGCCACTGCTGAAATTACGGTTGGCGGTATGCATGCCGATACCATTTTAGATGATTTTCAATTACCTTTAAAATATATTGCCCATAGCCACTGTTTCAGAAGAGAAGCAGGCGCTGGCGGTAAAGAGAGTAAAGGTTTATACCGTGTTCACCAGTTTTCTAAAATTGAGTTATTTCAAATCACGACCCCAGAAGAAAGTGAAAAAGCTTTAGAAGAGATTTTAAAATTAGAAGAAGCAATTTATCAAAAACTCGGTCTTCCCTATCGCGTCTTAAGCATTTGTGCAGGAGACTTAGGGGCGGCAGCCTATAAAAAATATGATTTAGAAGCTTGGATGCCAGGCCGTGAAAGTGAAGACAAATACGGTGAAGTCACCTCTTGCTCAAATTGCACTGATTTCCAGTCACGTCGCTTAAATATTCGTTATCGCAATGCCAATAATGATAAGTTTTTCCCTCACACTTTAAATGGTACAGCCATTGCCATCAGCAGAACCTTACTAGCCATTATGGAAAACTATCAGGATAAAGACGGTAATATTCATGTTCCTGAAGTGTTGATTCCTTATATTGGTCAAGAGATCTTTAAAGTGAAAAAATGAGTGATGAATTGGTTTTAGTGCCCGAATGGGTGCCAATCACTGATAATATTGCCGGCAAAATATTTTTTGCCGGTTTTCTTATCAACCGTATTAAAGATATTCCCATGGGGCCCGTATCTTTTGTGCTTGCAGCTATCTCAATTTCTAGTTATTTCTTAGCCTACAGCCTACAAATTTTAACTTCCTGTTATTACGATAAATCACCAACAGATTTCTTTGATTATCAATTACTCTTTCAACTACAATCCATTTGTGGCGCTGCTGCATCATTGATGGTAATTTTAAATCCTGAACTTTGGTTGGCTTGTTTATGGTTTTTTGTGATAACCAATATTTTTTGGTATTTAGCCGAAATCTATCGACAAAGTCATCCCACACAATACCCCAGTATGCCCAGTCAACCTAAACATTATCTGGAGTATACCCTGTGGTTGACCATTGCAATTACTTGCTCTGCCATCATGGGTGCTATCGCAGCATATTTCCCTTTAGTTTCAGTTCAAATGATGGCTATTGGCATGATACTCAATTACCTTGCCACAATTTTTGCTTTTATCGCCAATGCCCAAACGGATGAACCTCAAAAGACGCAATTAAAATTTGCATAAACTCTTGTCTAAAATCCCCATTGACTATATCCTTATCACTTCGATTGATTTATCTATTTTATTTATTATGAAACATCATCCCAAAGACATTGCACAATGGATTTTAAAACAATATCCAGAACCTTTTCAGCCTCAAGTCGGTATCGTTCTAGGCTCAGGCTTAGGTCAGTTTGGTGACACTTTAGAAAGAGCCGTTTCCATCCCCTATAGCGATATTCCTGGATTTCCATCGACTACCGTGATTGGTCACTCTGGCGAGCTGATTTTGGGTTATGCAAAAGGCACACCGGTGGTTTGTTTAAAAGGTCGTGCGCATTTATATGAAGGCATTGATGTCAGTTATATCAAAACTTATGTAAGAACCCTCAAATGCTTAGGCTGTGAGTATTTTATTGCTACCAACGCCTCTGGTTCATTAAGACAAGCGATGGAGCCTGGCTCAATTATGATGATTAATGACCACATTAATTTCATGCCTATCAATCCGCTCACCGGACCCAATGATGAAGAATTTGGGCCACGCTTTTTACCCGTTGACCAAGCTTATCATCCGGCAGTACAAAAACTTTTACAAAATGCTGCACAAAAAGCCCAAATCCCTCTACATCAAGGGGTTTACATTGCAGTTCAAGGTCCGCAATATGAAACAGCTGCTGAAATTCGCGCATTTCAAATTTTAGGTGCTGATGCTGTGGGGATGTCAACCGTCCCTGAAGTTTTAGTTGCTCATCACTGTGGCATGAAAGTAGGTGCCCTAGCAACATTGACTAACTACGCAACCGGTTTAGCAAAAACCTCACATGATCATAATGATGTGGTAGCAGTTGCCAATCGTGCCAGTAAAAACCTCATTCAAATTGTTCATAACTTTTTAGAGAACATCCAATGATATTGGCAGAGAATATCTATGCCCTACTGGATTTAACTTGTTTAAAAGACGAAGTCATTCCAGAAGATATTGAAAAACTTGCAGTACTTGCTCAAGAGTGGCAAGTAGCTGCAGTTTGTGTATGGCCAAAACATCTGGCCTGGCTTCCTAAAGACTTGAATATTCAAAAAGCAAGCGTTGTGAATTTCCCGCATGGCCAGCAACCGCTTGAAGTGACCCTGCAAGAAATCAAAGATATTTTGAAAGATTTTCCACATACGGAAATTGATTATGTTTTTGATTACACATCTTATTTAAAAGGTGATACACAAAAAGCCATTGATGACTGTGCCCAAATTGCAAACTTTTGCCATCAACATCAGGCAAAATTAAAAGTTATCGTTGAAACGGGTGCATTTCCAGATACACAAACGATTTACCAAGCAGCCAAGTCCATTATTGATACCGGAGCAGATATGCTAAAAACCTCTACCGGTAAAATCGCGCAAGGTGCTAGTCTTGAGGCGGTTGAGGCATTTTGTCAAGCCATCCAAAGTGAACAAAAGCATTGTGGTATCAAAGTATCAGGTGGAATTCGGACCATGAAACAAGCCAAAGCCTATCTAGAGCTGATTCACACTTATTTACCGCATTTACAAGAGATTCGTTTAGGCTGTAGTCAGTTGGTTAATGACCTATGATGAAAGCAGCAATTGCATTGATGCGCCTGGATAAACCCATTGGTATCTATTTACTTTGGTTTCCAACAGCATGGGCTTTAAGTTTGGCTTATGGGAAAAATATTCCTTTATCGATGCTTTGCTATTTTGCCCTTGGGACACTTTTGATGCGTTCAGCAGGTTGTGTCATCAATGATATTGCCGATAGACGAGTTGATGCACATGTTTGGCGAACCAAAAATCGCCCTCTTGCCGCAGGTGACCTATCATTAAGTGCTGCGTGGACCATCTTATTCATTTTATTAAGCCTTGCTTTTTGGATTCTCATTCAGCTCCCAAAAAATTGTTTTTATGCAGCCATCCCGGCTTTATTGCTGACAGGCATTTATCCTTTTTGTAAGCGGTTTTTACCTACACCGCAAATGGTTTTAAGTCTTGCTTTTACGAGTAGCATCCCCATGGTATTCATTGCCAGCCAAACTACTTGGAGTGCCTCTTGGAGTCTACTCTGTTTTATCACTATCTTATGGGTTGTGGCTTATGATACAGAATATGCCTTAGCCGATTTAGAAGATGATTTAAAAATTGGTATATTTTCTACAGCAAGATTTTTTGGTCAATATGTTCGCCAAATTATTGCCTCCCTGCAAATTCTTCTGCATAGCATTTGGTTAATTTACGCCCAACTCAATCATCTTTCCCATGCATTTTATTGGATGTGGGGATTGGCTTGGTTTTTTTGGCTCCATCAATGGTATTTACTCTCTCAAAAAGATAAACAACTTCATTTTAAAGCTTTTAAACTCAATGCCTGGTATGGCTTATGGATGTGGATAAGTTTAATTCTATAAGCTACTTTAATTCTGGATATCGTAGATATTAATTAATAATAGTAATAACAAATGATTGCTTTTTTTGTTCAAATCACCTATCTTTAGTGTTTTTTATTGAGCAGACTGATGAATAATAAAAACACCCGACCACCTCTCTTTTTTAATACCTTTGCCTATGCTTCCTCACTGAATGCCTTTGCCAAAAAATGTCATCAGGATTCTCCAACTATCTCTCCACCAGAATCCCCAAAAAATAAAGTAAGATTTTTTAATACCATTGAGGTGGTATTGATTCCAGCCAGGATAGAATATACAGAGGCGAATTTGAATACAGATTTATGGTTTAATGATGAAGAGTTTAAAGTTATTCAACAAGAAACCATTGATGAACTCAATCAGTTTCTCCAAAAAAACCCAAATTGCTCAAAAAGGGAAGCGCTTAATAAAATTTATAGTTCAGATCAAGATGATACAGAAATTTTGGGGATAAAATCAACCATATAAATAGATGTCTATTCCAGGGTCAATCTCCAAAAAGGTCAAGACCATTTGCGAATCCACCCTGGAATAGTCGGATATTAATAGATATCAAAGCGGATGGTTTTGCCCATTAAGCGACCTTGTGGTGGTATGACTTCAGATGCTTTTGCTGGCCATTTAAGTACCACGCGTTTTTTCGCCACTTTTTTAGCGATTTCAATCATCTCTTTCACATCATCATTAGGTGCTGTCAACTCTTGAAGCACTTGCAAATGTTTTTTCACTTGAGCCGATTTTTCTCGGACAGGATGCATAGGGTCGATGTAGATGACCTCTGGAAAGTCCTCAGGCTTTAAGCTTTGTAAATAAGTTTTAGCATCTTGCCAAATCACCGTCATTCGAGATTGAAGTAGCTTATCGTCTAAGTGGGCATGGGCATCACTTAATAAAGCAGCCATATAAGGGTTTTTCTCAAGCAAGGTTACAGTAGCCCCTGCTTTTGCCATTAAAAGACTATCTTTGCCCCAGCCGGCTGTCATATCCAAAATATGAATTTTAGTGCCGGCAAGACTTGCCCGAATTAACGGATCGGTACCTGTCTGGCCTTTAGCGCGTTGTTTGAACGCGGCATCATTCCAATCGAGTTTGATAGGTTTGGCTTTGGCATCTAAAAGCACTAAGCCTTCTTCTTGCAAATGCAAGCGAGGTAAGTTTTTGTCAGAAATTTCAAGTTGAAAGGTTTTGGCAAATTCAAAAGCTTGCTCACGAAGAGCCTCGTGAGCATAGCTTAGATAATACTTCATGCGCCAAGTGCCACAATGGAGTATAGAACTTTTTGTAAGTGCTTTAAGAGATTTAAACGATTTTTTCTCAAATTCAAATCTTCTGCCATCACAAAAACATGTTCAAAAAATACATTTAATGGCGCAGACAATTGAAGCAATTGATGAAAAGCTTGTGGGTAGTTTTTATTCACTAATAATACATTCATTTGTTTTTCAATTTCTTGCAGTACATGCCACAGCTGCTTTTCAGATGGCTCTTGTAATCCAAGGGCATCTACATGACCATCGAGCTCGTCACTGACTTGCGCTAAGATTTGTCGAACACGTTTAGCCGATTGGAACAATTGCTCACTATGCTCATGCTTCATAAAATCTTTGAAGGCATTCAAACGCAGTGATAAATCATAGAAATCTTCATTTTGTACGGCGAGTGCTGGCACTATCCAATCGATTGGAAATTGATGGCTTTGGTAATAAGACTGCATTCTTTCAATAATGAACTTTTTCAAATCTTCTAATAAACTAGCTTCGATGTTTAAAAATCCATAGGATTTTGCAGCAAAGGCAATTAATGTAGAAATGTTTAATTCATTAGGCTTTTGAAGAAGCATACGCACCACAGCCAAAGCATGACGACGTAATTTATAAGGGTCTTTTTCACCGGTTGGTTTTAACCCAATCGCAAAAATCCCCACTAAGGTATCTAATCTATCGGCCAAAGATAAAGCATAACCTAAATCAGTCTCTGGTAATTCATCACCTGAAAATCGAGGGAGATATTGTTCAAATAAAGCCAAAGGAATAGAATGCGGTTCTTTATCCAGTGCTGCATAATACTGCCCCATTTGACCTTGAAGCTCTGGAAACTCACTGACCATGCCAGTCATTAAGTCACATTTCGATAAAGCAACAGCTCTTTGTGCCGCCTCTGCATGTAAGCCTAAATGTGGTATCAAATCGGTTACAATCGATGCCACACGTTGAGTCTTATCTGCTAATGTCCCTAAGCGTTTTTCAAAAACCACCGACTCGGTCATTTTGGCATAATCAATCAAAGGTATCTTTCTATCTTGTTGGAAGAAAAAGGCGGCATCACTTAAACGAGCGCGCATGACTTTTTCATTACCATGTACTACAGAATCTGGGTCAATACTTTGAATATTTGACACAAAGATAAAATAAGGTAAGAGATTATCTTTTTCATCATAGACCGGTAAACATTTTTGATGACCTTTCATAGAAGCAATTAATACTGCTTCTGGCACCTCTAAGAATGCTTTATCAAAGCTACCCACCATCACTTGTGGCCATTCAACAATGCTCGTGATTTCTTCTAATAAGGCTTCATCAATAGGAATAAACCATTGATTTTTTTTGGCCAAATCATTAATTTGTTGCTTAATCGATTCTGAGCGCTTAGAAA
>DNMA01000120.1 GCA_003489505.1 Legionellales bacterium
TTGCGATTGGCATTTTGCCAGTCTTCGTCATCGCCTTGAAATGCGATAACGGTTAATAAAACATTGGGATCAATTTGTCTCTCTTCGATTAATTGTCGATTGATCATTTTGATATTCCAATCATGTTTTAATCTTAAGAAGGGGCGGGTCATAATGGCCATTGTTTCACGAGTGACAGGGTCAATCATCGTAAATTGAGTCCCCCATAAGTTAAGATTAGCAGTTGCTTGCAATCTATCATCTGGTGAAAGAATGTCAAAACTCCCAAAGAAAGAAAAAAACTTTTCTTTTGCCATGCCTAAGAGATGGTCTTGAGTATCATAAATATCAAAATGGGCAGTCCATGATAAAAATCTTGCTCTGGCGATTGCTTGTTCGACTTCAAAGGCATCATAAAATTCATAAGTATACATCAAGCTAAAGAACTTTCGGTAGAGGGTGCCAATCAAGTGGTTTTTTGCTTCTATATCATAAGTGCTTGTTAAACTGAGCCAATGTTGTCGGACCTTAAAATGATTTGGAATATCTTCTAAGGTGACAGCGCTTAAAGAAGATGACTGCAAAAACAGAAGAGTAGATAAAAGACCAATTTTTTTCATTTTTATCCTTCCTTAAGAATATTGATTTCTTGCGGATTTCACTTCAATGAGCTCAGATTCTTCAGACCCAGCATGAACACTATGTTTAAAAAAGCGATACATCACTTTATAAACGCCATATATCGAAGACTTAGCTGATGGTTGTAATAAAGAAAGCCTTTCGATATTGTCTTCAGTCATCAATTGCATCAAATCATCTTTGCAAAGTTCTAAAATTTGATTTAATAACGTGATTTGAAATTCAGGGACTAATTGAGAATGAATGGAGTATTGGATAATATATTTTAATTCGTCGGTAAAAATATTTTGATAGTCGTTACCACTATGCACCATTAAAAAGCCTTGAGCTAAGAGAGCTTTATTATATTGATCAATATCTTTCCCTTGAAGTTTGAAAAAAGCTTCAGTGCGTCCCAGTGCGCTACTGTATGAAAGAGGAAATCTTGGGTCCAGTTCTTCTTGTATTGCATCATAGTATCTTTGAGTTTTTGCACATAAACTAAAATCATCCGAAATGGTTTCACGCCAAGCATCTACATCAAAAATCACCGTTGTCATTCCTAAATCCAGGTCATAAAAATATCGATTCATGGTATAGGTATGGTGTAATAAATACTCTTGAGGATGGCCAATGAGTTTAGGTAATGCTGTGCGTTGATAATATTTAAGTTGGCGTTGATAATTGATACTTAATCCGTATTGGTCTTGAGGGATCGTGAGTACGATGACGTCTTGGGCTGCCAGTAAATTCATCAGTACCGTTTGATAAACAATATTGTATTCGATAGGTTCTTTTGATAATAAAACGATTTTTGGAACATCCCCAATCCAATCCATTTCATTTTGTATTACTGAAGGGTGAGTCCAGCGGTCCACATGAGTCATAGAGATTTTATTGGCTTTAAGTAATATTAAAATATTACATTCAGAGATATTATCGGTATATAAGCCTTCAATTAATTCAGGAGATATATCCTTGATAATACGACAGGTACGAGCTTGTGGGACATTAATAAAACCAGACATCAATAACAACCATACAAATCAAAAACAGTTAATTATAGCATCAACTGGCAGAATAAAAAAACAAGCTGATAGGGCAACGTTTCTTCTGTTGGGACACTATCCCGCGGATGCGGTGCATCATTAAAATATTTAAGTATTTTTTCATTGTATGCCAGAAGACATGATAATCCTGAAAGTCAGCATGCATTTGATTGTGAAGCGCTGATACTGTATTTAGAGTCTGTTATAACAAAACAGACTCTAGTTTTTTTCTTATTTAGCAATAGATAGAATACCTTTAGCAAATCCCATACCAGTTTCAGCAACATTTTCCATTGCATCGATAGTATAACGACCCCCAGGGATATGTTTAGCAATTGCATTTTTAATGGCTTCTTTTATGGCATATGCGATTAGTAAAACAGTTACAACAGTTGCTGCAACAATGGCTGCTAAAGGAATAATAAAACCAATAGCCATGCTCAATGAGGCGCCTAGAAAGCCGGCCAATAAAGCGCTGGTACTCATAGAAAAACTAACAAATACACTCGGTGCAATTAATGCAATAGCACCATAAATCCCTAAACCACATAAAATTCCAATTCTTTTGGGTTTGTATGCATCTAGATCTTCAAATTTCTTTGCAGATTTTTTAAACATTATACGACCTCCTCTTCGATTAATGACATCCTTTAAGCTATCACAACTGTATGATAATACAATTATTTTTTCAATAATAATACCAATATACAAAATAATAAACTTTTTGTTTAACATTCAAAAGGCGTCATCATAGAGATGAAGAATAGAGGATGTTATGAAACCAAGTTTAAGCCTACACTTCCAAAAAGCGCATGGCTTTAGTATTGAGTAGTTTACAAAAAAGCTTGACCAGCCCCTGAAAGGGGTTGTGGGCGCAAACCGCCGGAATTTCCGGACAACTTTTGTTCATTAATCCTTATTTACGAACCTCTGACGAGCAAACTCAATAGATTGATGTAGCTTTTTCTGTAATTCGGCTTTAGGTGGCAGCGTAGTGATATACTCAGCAACGTGAATGCCACTTTTATCCAATTCTAACAGTTCAATTTGTTCATGCGTTTTTCCAGTGCACAAGATGATCCCTAATGGTGGATTTTCACCTGGCTCTTGCTCATATTTTGCCAGCCAACGTAGATACAACTCCATCTGACCTTTGTAAGCTGCATCGAACTCACCCAGTTTCAAATCCAAAGCGCACATTCTCCTAAGACGCCGATTATAAAATAACAGGTCAATGTAATAATCACGATGGTCTATTTGTATGCGTTTTTGTCGAGCTATAAAGCTGAACCCTGTGCCTAACTCCAGTAAAAAGCACTCAATCTCGCGCAATATAGCATCTTCCAAGTCCTTTTCAAGGTATCGATCTTTCATACCAAGAAAATCTAAAATATAGGGATCCTTTAAAATTAAATCTGTACTGACTTTATCAGACTCACGCAAGACATCAATTTCATGACGAATTAATTCTTCTGGTTTTTTGGAAAGCGCTGTACGCTCAAATAGCATAGACTTGATCTGTTTTTAAGGAGTACGCGTAGTCCATCGCTCAATACGACACATTTCAGCATAAAAATCACGCTTCAATGGATCTTTTAATGGAATTAATGACTTAAAATGAGTCCAACTCAATTGTCGCCGCAGTGCAGCGACAATCTTTTCATCGGGAAACAGTTCGGCAAATTGAATCATCCGTCGCAAGTTTTTTTCCTCAAATGAGCGACCATATTCTATGGTTAAGCTACGTGCTAGATCTTCAATGATAGATTGGCCATACTCCGCACGCTCATCCTTCAGCACTTCAATATTGATACGATAACCAACTTTCCAATATAACATTGTTAATTCGGCATTTACTACTGACGCTACTTTTTGTCTGGCCTGATTAATAAGATGCTGAATATCCGTCAATAAATGTACGTGATCTGACTTTTTTGCTAGAGGCTTATTCATAAAATTATCCAAGAAGTAACATTATTTTTCTTTCTATGCTGTATGCGCATATACATCCTGCTTGTTTTTAGTAGTTATTTTGTCTTTTTTACTTTGTAAAACTAAATTCTTTACAATCATATCCAGATCAATGAGCTTGGCATTATTCGAGAAGATAAAATGTCCTTGGAAATGGATGTGCCGCCAAGACGTTCATTATTATACCAA
>DNMA01000124.1 GCA_003489505.1 Legionellales bacterium
TTTTTGATATAAAGCTTTTGCTCTTGCATAAGCTGGCGCCATTTGCTCATAGGACTGATCTTGTAAAGTGACTTTGATGCCTTTTAAAGCACACCATGCAGCAATATCACCGCCCATGACCCCAGCACCAATGACATGAATATGCCCTGCCTTAAAATTAGAATCTTTAGAGAAATCTTTTAACCTATCTTTTAAAAGAAACGCACGAATTAAGTTTTCAGCACTAGGATGTTGAAAAACCAAATTCAACACAGACTCTGTTTCTTTTTCGTATGATTTTGCACCTAAGCCAAAATATTTTTCCCAAAGAAAAAGCATACTAATAGGGGCTGGATAATGTTCAACATTAATTTTACTGGTAATTTGCTTTCTTAAAAAATAAGCAATTGGCTTTCTAGCCCATTCTTGATTTGTTAAATTTTGTAAAAAATTTGGTTGATGTGCTTTAGGCTGTTCTACGATATAGTACTCTACTGCCCTTTTTAACTGTCTTAAAGGCACGGCATCATCAATCATTCCAATAGCTTTAGCAGCTTTTGCTGACAGAGGTTTGCCGGTTAACATCACCTTGGTTAATGCATCAAATCCACCTATGAGTTTTGGTAATCGCACAGTACCACCCCAGCCAGGATGAATCCCTAACAATACTTCGGGTAAACCCATTTTGGTTTCTGCTCTATCAGATGCAATACGATAACGACACGCTAAAGCAAGCTCATAACCGCCGCCCATACAAAAGCCATCAATCATGGCAACGGTTGGGATGGTTAACTGTTCGATGCGGTTAAAAACTGTTAAGCCTTTTCTTAAAAAATCTCGAATTTGGTCGGGTTCATGGTATTGTGAAAAAGTGTGAACATCGGCACCAGCAATAAATCCAGAAGCTTTTCGGGAATAAATGACCATGCCTTTGATACTTTCATCTTTTCCAATTTTTTGAACCAAAATATTAAGTTCATCCAAAACATCTTGATTGATAGTATTGGCAGAAGAATGCAGGCAGTCTAGACCTAACCAGGCGATACCATAGCTATCGATTTCTTTAACCCAATTTTGAAATTCTATTTTCATAAATATCCCTCAAGTAACATTGCCCCACCTAGACCACCGCCAATACAAATACTGGATATACCTCGTTTGAGACCTTTTTGTTTCATATTCATCAAGTTGTGTAAAACAATTCTTGCACCGGATGCGCCTACTGGATGACCTGCAGCAATGGCTCCACCTTGCATATTGAGTTTTGCAAAATCTAAGGCTCCCCATGGCTTTTCAAGCCCTAACACATCGTGACAATATTCTTTTGAATCTAAAGCTTCTAAACATGACAATACTTGTACTGCAAAAGCCTCATTGATCTCCACCGCATCAATATCTTTCAAAGAAAGCTCATGACGAGACATTAAGGTATTCATGGCATGAACAGGTCCCAATCCCATATACATCGGATCTAGTGCACTCCATTGAGCATCTCTGATTCGACCCAGTATGGGTAAATCATATTGCTTAATAGCTTTTTCACTCGCTAATAATAATACAGCAGCACCGTCTGAAACTTGAGAACTATTTCCTGCTGTGACTTGGCCATATTTTTTATCAAACACGGGCTTTAATTTTCCAAGATTATCTAAACTTGCATCAGGTCTTAAGCCGGTGTCTTGAGTATAGACTTGTCCTTTAGAATCGATAATAGGAACCACCTCAGTCATGAGTCCTTTCTCATAGGCTTTAGCCAGTTTTAAATGACTTTGAACTGAAAATTCATCCATTTGTTGGCGATGAATATGAAAACGATATGCGAGCTCTTCAGCGGTTTGACCCATATTCATGCTAATCAATGGATCAGTTAAACCACGTAATAAACCAAAAACTGGTGCTAAGTACTGAGGTCTTAAACGCGCTAAAACTTTAGCTTTTTGCCCTACTCCTTTAGCACTCATCCAACGCCCCAACCAATCTACCATGGCTAAATCATATAATATCGGCGCGCGACTCATCGCTTCTGTGCCACCAGCTAAAACTAAATCAGAGCGACCTGATGCAATATCTTGAGCGGCTGAATCAATAGACTGCATACCTGAAGCGCAATTTCTCATGACTGTAAACGCAGGAACTTTATCGCCACAGCCTAAACGCATTGCAATAATTCGGGCGATATTCGCTTCATCAGGCCCTGGCATTGCTGCACCAATAATGACTTCATCAATTAAAGAGGCTTGAATAGGTAATCTTTTTAATAAGGCTTGTCCTGCAAGCACAGCTAAATCGGCTGCACTAAAAGGGCCAACTCCTTTTGCTTTAAGAAATGGAGTTCGAGCACCATCTACGACATAGACTGGAGCATCATAACTTTTCCCTTGAGTTTTCTTCACAGATCCTCCTTAATCGGATAAAAGCATTCAACTTATATTATTTTTTAATCTATCTTAGCACCCAAAAACAAATTCGAAAACATCTAAAAAGTCTCAAAACAAATATCCATGAAAAATATGAAATTTTAAGTCGTTATCCACAAGAGTGTCTTAAAATTGTACTATACTTTTATTGTACAGGATGTAACAAGGAGTATTTTATGAAAATCTTCATTTTATTAGCGGGCTTACTCGGTCTTCTCCTCCCTGAGATGGGTTTTTCTTGGTACCATCATGGTGCCGGCTATGGATGGAACCATCCCGGTGGATATGGATGGAACTATAGAGGCGGTTATTACGGTAGACATTGTTATATGCAAAAAGTCTGCAACCATCGTCATCACAGACTTCAATGTTGGAATCAAAGAGTTTGTAGATAATCTCCATTGAAACAATATCAAAGCAATTTGATCTCTCTTTTTCAAATTGCTTTTTTTTTAATTTATTACGAGATTTTTTTTCATTTTTTTCAAATAAAGCATTGACCTACATACCTTTCCTGCTATAATCCAATTCCATCTTATGGAGAGATGGCCGAGTGGTCGAAGGCGCTCCCCTGCTAAGGGAGTATGGGACAAAATCCCATCGAGGGTTCGAATCCCTCTCTCTCCGCCAAAGAAAAGACGCACCCGTAGCTCAGTTGGATAGAGTATTTGGCTACGAACCAAAGGGTCGGAGGTTCGAATCCTTCCGGGTGCGCCACTTTTAATCCCTTAACTTTCTTTGCATAGCACATGTATGGTGAATAAATGCAATTCAGGGCTGTAGTTTACTTCTCAAGTTTTATCCTTTATGCCTTTCAATCACATGCTTTTTTACAAAATGATATCGATCAATTTCTTGTATCGCTTAATTGTGACCATTGTGACTTAACACGTAGCGTCCTGAAATTTAAAAGTAGCACTCTAAACCTTGGCAATACGCTGAATGTCAAAAAAACATTTTTAACCAATGCAAAAATTCAAGCCAGTGAATTTTATAATACCAACATCTCTGAATCCAATGCCATCAGAATACTCATTGCCAACTCAAACTTTAATCAAAGTTTTTTAAGCGATTTATTATTAACTTACAGCATGATAGAAAACGTCAGTTTTAAAGATTCTAAGATCATTAATAGCCTCTGGGATAGAAGTCAATTGATTGATACAGTTTTTGAAAATTGTATTTTTGAGAGTCTTAGTTTCCAGGGGAGTGATTTAAGAAGCTCAAAACTTTCTCACAATACATTCCTGAATACCAATTTTTCACAAAGTGATTTAAGAGGGGTTGATTTTCATAACTCATATTTTAAAAATACTACTTTTAAAAATGCTGATTTAAGAAAAGCAAACCTATATAATACCAACATCACCCAACAACAACTTAATGATACCCTCTCTTATGCCTGTGCAATTCTTCCTGATGGAACGGTTTATGACAATAATGGGAAAGAAATCTGTTAAAATTTTAATTTTTTTTATCAGTATTTCTTTATTCGCAGACGATATTGATGAATTTTTAAAAACAAAAGTTTGTGTTAAATGCGACTTATCTAACTCGCGTTTTATTGGAGACCTACAAAAGGCTTTAGTCGATGATTCTCTACTCACAAATTGTGAATTTATCTATTCTAATTTTGATAAATCAACCTTCAATGGTTGTTTTTTGACAAAATCACAAGCACAATCCTTTTGGAATCCGTATTTTTATTCCCAAGCAACATTTCGTGAGGCATCATTCAAAGATGCTTTTTTAAATTTTACTAGCTTTTCATCAGCAGAATTTAGTGGCGCAAACTTTGAAAATGCTAATCTTAGAAATGCAAACTTTGAAAATGCTAATTTATCTAATACCAATTTCTCTGGCGCATTAGTCGATGACGCAAATTTTAAAAATACAATTTTAATTGGCTCAAATATCACCGAAGAGCAACTTGCAAAAGTGGCATCGAAAGAATGTGCAGTCCTTCCCAATGGCCAGCTCTATATGTCACATCCTGAGGTTAAATGTCTTTTTTAGCTTTTTCATGTGCTAACAACCATTTTTTCTTAAAATGATCTCGGCCTGCATAACCACCATGCTC
>DNMA01000117.1 GCA_003489505.1 Legionellales bacterium
GCATCAATATCATCACCTCTGGTTTTTCTAACCGTGGTATGTAAACCCTTTGCCATCAGTATTTCACGGAAACGATTAATACTTTCAGAGCTTGAGCATTGATAAGGAGCATGAGGGAAAGGATTAAAGGGGATCAAATTCACTTTAGCAGGCACGTCTTTTAATAATTTTAAAAGTTCATGAGCATGTTCTGCTTTATCATTAACGTCTCTTAGCATCACATATTCGAAAGTGATTTTGCGACGTGGTTCATTTTCAAAATAGTTTTTACATACAGCCATTAAATCTTTTAATGGGTATTTTTTATTCACAGGCACTAATTCGTTACGCAATCCATCGTTAGGCGCATGTAAAGAAACCGCCAAAGCAACAGGACTTCGTTGTTTAAGCTCTAACATCTGCGGAACAAGACCTGAGGTACTTAAAGTCACGCGTCGTTTTGAGAGCCCATAACAAAAATCATCTAGCATTAAATCTAGAGCTTTGGTTACCGCATCAAAATTTAACAAGGGCTCACCCATGCCCATCATCACCACATTGGTAATTAAACGATGTTCAGCTCCAAAATCTTGAGCAAGTTCATGATTGGCAAGCCATAATTGGCCAATGATTTCAGCAGTACTCAGGTCTCGATTAAAACCTTGTTTAGCTGTTGAACAAAAACTACAGTTTAGGCCACAACCAACCTGGGAAGAGATACAAAGCGTTCCACGTTGAGCTTCTGGTATGAATACTGTTTCAATGCAGTTTCCACAGCTCATGCGCAGCAACCATTTACGGGTACCGTCATGAGCATATTTTCTTAAGACAACTTCGGGTAAACGAATTTCTGCATGCTGAAGCAAATTCTCACGAAAAGACTTACTTAAATTGGTCATCTGATTAAAGTCAGTGATACGAACTTGATGAATCCACTTCAATAATTGTTGAGCACGATATTTTGGCTCTCCAAGAGATTGAACCCAGTTCACCATTCCTTCAGGACTTAAATCCAAGAGATTTTGGCATACAGTCATTCTTAATCTACCTATTATCTTAAAAAGATTTCATCGGTTCCAAAGAAAAATGCAATTTCTTGTGCTGCAGTTTCAGAACCATCAGAGCCATGAACAGCATTTGCATCGATAGAATCAGCAAAATCAGCACGAATTGTTCCTGGTGCCGCTTCTTTAGGGTTAGTAGCGCCCATTAATTCACGATTTTTAGCAATAGCATTTTCACCAGCTAATACTTGAACAACTACGGGACCTGAAGTCATAAACTTGACTAAATCACCATAGAAAGGACGTTCACGGTGAACAGCATAGAAGTTACCAGCTTGTTCAGTTGATAAATGCATCATGCGAGCTGCAACGACTTTTAATCCGTTTTTTTCAAAACGAGACATGATTTCGCCTACAGCGTTTTTAGCAACTGCATCAGGTTTGATAATTGAAAGAGTGTATTCAAATGCCATTTTTTGCTCCATATTAATACAAAAAAGAATGGCACATTATATACTATTTCTTTAGAAAAGACATTAAGCTATGCGATTAAAATGTGAAAAAACTTTTTTAAGCGAGACTATCTAAAAATTCCAGTTCTGCACGCTGCTCTAAATCCTCCAGCTCATTGACCTTAAATTGCCCAACTGACAATAAAGTTGACGAGACCTGAATTGCAAAATCCCGCCAAGTTTGGCGAATACCAATAAGTTGCCCTTTAATAGCAGAAGCCTCTATCAACAAATCTTCAACTGTTTTAAGCATGTTCTCATCAATGTTATCAATGAGATAACCAAACTTAATAATTTGCCCTCTTGTGTATGCTCCGAGCTTTTGGTTAGTGATGGCAGTACAATCATACATTCTTTGCTCTATAACTCTATAGGATTGATGGATTTCTGAAAAACGATTATTCAATTCCTGTACAATTTCAGGATGTTCAACAATTTCTCCATCCCCACCTTGACTGGTATTTAAAATAAAATAGTCCATTAATCTTTTTTGCACAAACTTCTCATAGCTTTTGATTTGTGCTTTGATGAGGCTGTTAAATAAATTAGTAATGGGTGCTTGGCATAATATGAAATACACAGACTCTTGATTATCAAACTCTTTTTGAAACTGTTTAAGATCTAAATTCACATTAAAATTTCGCAAAACCGATTTTGCAATTAAAAAAGCATATGAAGAATACTTTTTTTGCTCCATCATTCATCCTCAATTATCATTCCTATTAGATGACTATAAAAGAAGACTCGAGATTTGTCATCTAAAAAAAATTTGATATCATAGTCATTTTTAAATAAAGTTTAAAATGTATACACCAACCCATTTAATTAATTTTTTGGACACCGCTACACCAAACGTTTGGTGTAAACACGCAGTTGAAAATATGAGCACCCTCCTCATCGATCATGCGCATTGTGAAAGAAAGGCGGCCATCTCTGCTATCCAATTAATTACTAAAAATCCACATAGTGAAGAACTCATTGATAAATTATCACCGATTGTTCGTGAAGAAATGCTGCATTTTGAGAAAGTCAGAAGAATTTTAAAAAAGAATAAGATTAAATTTCAACCCCTTCCCCCATCTCGTTACAGCAGAGAATTAAATAGCATGCGTTCTAAAGGAAGTAATCAAGAGAGTTTGCGTGATGATTTAATTATTGGGGCCATTATTGAAGCGCGCTCCTGCGAACGATTCTTTGCTCTCATCCCCTATCTCAATGATTACCCTGAAATCCAACAGTTTTATAGTCATCTAGCGGACGCTGAACAAAGACACTTCGAAATTTATTTGCATTTTGCCAAAAAAATGGATGCTAACATTGAATTGCGATTAAAAGACTTTTTAACTCTCGAAAATCAAATGATTAACGGAGTGGATGAAGTATTTCGATTTCATAGTGGCATTCCATATTAAGTGGATGCGGGTATCATCACTGTTATTTATTAACATTATTTTTGTTTTTTGAAGCGTCGGTAAGCGACTTTTGTTCGCCGCTATTTGCTTTTCCTTCTGTCATCAAATTCCACAAACTTTTGACTGCATTATAAATAGGACGGCTTTCTAAACACCCGGCTGCAATTTTTTTACCCATCACCCCAACTTTCTGCGCTTTATCGTACAACTTTTCCTTAACTGTACCTTGAGATTCTCTGGTATATACATCAAGAAAATTTTTTTCTTTTTCCAAGACGCTACGTAATTTCTTATTTGCTAACATTGCCTTTTGATGCAATATTGGATTTTGGGGGTCTCGCTCATGTTCGTTTTGTGCTCTATGGGCTGCATTTAATGCTTCTTTTACATTCTTACTAGAACTCTTGACAAGAGAATTATTCAATAGTTTGACATTAACATCTAAAACATTTAATAAATTTGAGATACCGACAGCATTCTCAAGATGCCTTTTTATGATTTTTTCATCGAGTTCACCCATGAGCCGAGCCGCTTGTTGTTCGAGCTCATTCTCAGTTTTTTTTGCATCTTTCGATTCGGTTACCTTTACTGATGTACTAGCATTTACTGATGTAGGAGCAGGCGTCCCTTGTATGCCTGGGCTTGAGCTTGAGCTTGAGCTTGAGTCTGAGTTTGAGTTTGAATTACTTGACATATCACACCCCTAATTGACTAAAATGAAAACCCTTTAATTTATTATAACACAATAAAGATGGGTTTTCATCCCAATCAGTGAGTACATAACGCTGATAGGAAAAATGTTTATATGTATCTTGAAAATGGGCTTTTTGATGGACATGACCATAAACTGCGGCAAATACCTGATGATGATGCATTTCTTTAAAAAGTTTCTGATGATTGATTTGATAACTATCTTGAGATAATCTTTTTTTTGTCTGGCTATGGTTACGAACAGAATCCACTAGATGTCTTCTGATACTTCTTGGAAGTAAAAGAAAAAGGGGTTTAAACCAATTGTGTCGAGTGATACGACGAAAAAACTGATGGGCTTTGTCTCTTGTACAATATCTATCACCATGAGTTAGAAATAAGCGCTCCCCATCGAGTGTGACGATCGTTGGATCATTTAAGCCAATCATTTGAGATTGCTCTAAGAATTGAGACCCTATTAAGAAATCCCGATTGCCTGGCATAAAATAAACTTCAACTTGAGCTTGATGAAGTTGCCTTAATAACTTCATGACTTTAAGGCCATAGGCATCAATTAAATCATCCCCAGCCCATACATGGATGAAATCACCGAGAATGTATACACGTTTGGTATGGTTTTTTGCCCATTCCACAAAAACCTCAAACCGATGGTGAATATCCTGATTTTGAGGATGAAGATGTAAATCTGATATAAAAACGGCTTCATTCATACAGGTAATACCTGCAATCGATCATCTTGAATAAATATTTGACAAGGCCCATTCATTGGGGGGATGGATTCTCTCAAACGATAAAAACCTGCAATTGATACCAACTCAGCATCTAATTGCGTGCAAAAAATTCTGGCATTTTTATCACCAGCAATACCTGCCAAAGCTCTTCCGCGCAAAGGGCCATAAACATGAATATTGCCATCCGCTAAAAGTTCTGCACCATGACCCACGGAGGATATGACAATGAGATCTCCTCCTTTACTCACCACCTGTTGTCCAGAACGAATCGGTTGTGCAATAACTTTTGTAGGCTTTATTTGAGCACTGGGCTTTGGGTTTGCTTCTGATTTTTTCTTCTTTTCTTCCACCTGCAAAGATTTATCCTGGCTAGAAGAGGATTGAAATAAAGGCACAGATTGAAGTGCTGCCAAATTGACTAGCCAAGCTTGAGGGCCTTGAACCCCCACTGGATAAAGATGAAATTTTTTTAAAGCTGAAAAAAATGGTAATAAAGAACTAAATTCTTGTTCTAGAGCTGAAAAATCTAAAACCACAGGTATTTTATAAAATAATTTAGGCGCTTGATTTACAATTTTTTCAATTTGCTGCTCAAATGCATACACATCTTTGCTAAATACTTGAATCACTGTAATGGTAAATAAACGTCCCTTTAACTTGATGACCTGAGCATCCACTAAATTATCTGTTGTCAAAGCCTTACCCCAAAGTGTTTTTTTGTTTATACTAACACGTGATTTCGAACAACAGAAGGCCTTCATCGTGAATAAAATTTGGTTAAGTCATTATCAATCGGGCGTACCACACAGCATTGAACCACTTGCCTTTCAAAACTTGGTCGATATTTTTACCAGAAGCTGTGAATCATATCCAGAACATATCGCTTTCGTTCATTTGGACTATGAAGTTACTTTTAAACGAATCAAAGAACTTGCTGAAAGATTTGCGGCATACTTACAACATATTGGACTTCAAAAAGGCGATAAAATTGCCATCATGCTTCCCAATACCTTACAGTATCCTGTTGTTCTTTTTGGTAGTTTAATGGCAGGCTTAAGCATTATTAATACCAATCCTTTATACACAGCCCCCGAAGTATCCCATCAATTAAAAGATTCAGGTGCAAAAGCCATCGTTATTTTAGAAAATTTCTCACTCACCTTACAAAAGGCTAAAGAAAATTTACCTGAACTGAAACATGTTATTTTAACCAATGTTGGGGATTTATTCCCTTGGCCTAAGAAGCTCTTAATCAATGCCGTAATAAAATATGTTAAAAAGATGATTCCTCATCATCAATTATCAAAAGCTATTCCTTTTTTACAAACGATTAAACACTCATATCCTTACCAATCTATCCATATTGACTCCGATGACTTAGCTTTTATTCAATATACAGGTGGCACGACAGGAGTTTCCAAAGGTGCAATGCTCTCACACCGTAATATGGTCTCTAATGTGATGCAAGCCTCTAGCTGGATTAAACCAGAAGGATTTAATGACCATGACCGCATTGTTACAGCCTTGCCCTTATATCATGTGTTTTCATTAACAGCTAATTTACTGACTTTCTTTTATTTGGGTGCAAAAAACTTATTGATTACCAACCCCAATGATGTCAAATCTTTTATTAAGCAAATAAGTCATTTTCAAATGACAGCATTTACTGGGGTCAACACCTTATTTAATGTTCTTTTACATCACAAAGATTTTAATAAAATTGATTTTTCAAAATTAAAATTAACACTTTCAGGTGGTATGGCACTGCAATCCAGTGTGGCACAAAAATGGAATGAAATGACCCACACCCCAATTCTGGAAGCATATGGATTAACAGAAACAAGCCCTGCTGTTTGCATTAATCCTTTATATGTTCATGAGTACAATGGCTCTGTTGGGCTCCCCTTACCCTCTACTGAAATTTCATTACGTGACAACGAAGGTCATGAAGTGGAATTGGGAAAATCTGGTGAAATATCTGTTAAAGGTCCTCAAGTGATGCAGGGTTATTGGAATAATCCTCAAGAAACCCAAAATGTCTTCTGGCCCGATGGTTACTTAAAAACCGGAGATATCGCTACCATTGATGACAAAGGCATGGTTTATCTTGTTGATCGCAAAAAAGATATGATTTTGGTATCAGGCTTTAATGTATATCCGAATGAAGTTGAACAAGTCATTGGGATGATTCCAGGCGTTTTAGAAGTGGGTGTCATTGGCGTTAAAGTTGATGAAGGAAGTGAAAAGGTTAAAGCTTGTATTGTGAAAACAGATCCCAATTTGACAGCAGAGGATATTAGACAACACTGTAAGCAATATTTAACTGCTTACAAAGTACCAAAAATCATCGAATTTTATGATACTCTGCCTAAATCCAATGTTGGTAAAATTTTAAGACGCTCATTGTCTTAAAAGTATTTTTCCAAATATTTACCATAGGATGTTGTGGCGACCCGTTTTTGCAATTTTTGAAGAGATTGCAAATCTATCCAGCCATTGAGATATGCAATTTCCTCAACACAGCCAATTTGTTTATTTGAGCAGATAATGTGTGTTGAGACTTGATCAATGGCATGGTACATCGCTTCATGCGTTCCAATATCAAACCATTCGTCATCTGACGCATCCAATTTCATCCAGTTTAATTGTTTTTGTTGAAGATATAGACGATTAAGGTCTGTAATCTCTAATTCTCCACGAGCAGACGGCTTCAAGGATTTAGCAAACTGAGTGGCCTTATGATCATAAAAATACAAACCAGTCACAGCTAAATTTGAAGGTGGGTTTTTAGGTTTTTCAATCACATCAATTACTTGTTGTTGTGCATCTAATTTTAAAACTCCATAACGCTCTGGGTCATACACGGGATAGGCAAATACTGTCGCCCCAATAATTGGTTTTTCTTGGATTGCGGTACAACGACTATCCCATTGATCACCAATAAACAGATTATCACCTAAGACTAAGGCGCATTCTTCATTCTCTACAAAATCTTCTGCAACATTGAAAACATCGGCAATCCCTTTAGGGATTTCTTGAATTCGGTATTGAATATGCATTCCCAGGTGGTTCCCATCGCACAAGAGCTCTCGGAATAATGCCAAGTCGTGTCGATTGGTGACAATACAGACTTCACGAATTTTAGCCTTCATGAGAATAGCCAAAGAGTAATAGATCATAGGTTTATCAAAAATAGGTAATAAAGGCTTACCAATGACTATCGTAGCAGGATACAAACGCGTACCACGACCTGCTGCCAAAATAATTCCTTTATTCACCATGATTTTACCCTCCCTTATGCATGTCTTTTAGCTGACTCTACCCCAGGTTGATCAAATGGGTTGATGTTCCACAACCACGCTTGTGTAAATACTTTATGTTCATACATCGCAATCAAAGCCCCCAATGCTTTGGGGGTTAAATCATTTAAATGGATATGAGTCAGTGCAGCTTGAGGCTGAATTTCTTCCTGAAAAGATGGTGTAGCTATACCATTTTTTAAGGTTTCAATCCGACTCCGACAAAGTTGATTAATCAAGGTATCATCATTTTCAGAGGTCGTCATAAAATCAATTGCCAATCTGTGCTTGCCTTGTGCTAATAATTGATAATAACTATGATGTGCCTGATTGCCTAATCCCCCCCAAATAATTGGGCCAGTAGCATAATTGATTTTATCATGGTGATGATTGACTGATTTACCATTACTTTCCATATCCATTTGCTGAACATAGTCTACAAAATGGCGTAAACGAAAATCATAAATTAAGAGCAAATGACTCTTGATGTCTAGAAAATTAATATTCCAGATACCTAAAAGAGCCATAAGCATAGGGATGTTTTCTTTAATGGGTGTATTAAAAAAATGTAAATCCATATGATGGGCGCCTTTAAGGAAATCCTCAAAGGCATCATAACCAATCATTAATGCCAAGATAGAATTAATGGCAGAGCAACATGAATAACGACCAATCACCCAATCCCAAATAGGAAGTATATTTACAAAACCATGCTTTTGCGCTTTTTCAGGATTAGCTGTGATGGCAATAAAATGATGTTTAAATCCATCAGGATGCCCCATCCAATCAAAAACATCTAAAGCATTTTGAATGGTTTCTTCTGTGCTAAAAGATTTAGAAGAAACTAAAAATAAACTAGTTGCAGGATTTAATTGTTTTAAAATTTTTGATTTGGCATAGGGGTCTGCATCAGACATAAAATGAAAGCGTAAAGCGGTATCTTGAAAAGGCTCTAAAGCCTCTGCAGTCATGCGAGGCCCGAGGTCTGAACCGCCTATACCAATATTGACTATATCTGTTATAGCTTGACCACTATACCCTTTCCATTGTCCAGAACGAATTTTTTCAACAGTTTCTTTGACTTTTTGTCTACCTATCAAAACATTTTGAAAATAAGGATGTTTAATATCAGTAAAATTTCTTAGAAAAGTAAAATTGGGTTGTATTCGTGCATTGAATTCGCCTTGTGACCAGTTTTTTAAATGGTCTTGTAAAAGCTGTACACGAGGCAAATCAAATAATTGTTGAAAGACTTCTTGATTGACATGATTGTGCGCAAAAGTAATTTCAAAAAACTCATTTTTGAAATGCGTTTTATAGGCGCTGAACGCCATTGAGTTTTTGATATGATGTAAGTTTTTCCATATATCTAACGCATCTAGATTCTTAATCATGCAAATTCCATTTAATTATTTTTATATCCTTAACTCAGTATACACTGAAGTCTATTTTTTTTCAGTTTCCTTAAAAAATATTTTAATAGATATGATAGACATCTTCTCCATTGTATAACCACTATATTTTTTTATCATACGATTCGTAAAACCACGCCTTTTAGGGCGTGGATATAAGGCG
>DNMA01000108.1 GCA_003489505.1 Legionellales bacterium
GAGTTCACGAACTCGATAATTAGATTAGGACCTGATCCGCAGATCACCATACCGGCCAGCGGCTTCTTGTAAGGCTGCATTCAAAGGCCTTACAGAAGACCGCATTCGATCACGCTGCTCAGAAAGAAAAAACTTCTTGCATCACGGGCGGCAACCACAGAAGACTTTTACTAGAAGCCGGTCGCCAAAGCGTCCAATAACTATTGCAAGAGAGTTTATCTTTGACTGTTGCTCACGACAAAATAAGATGTATGCGGCCCATATCCTACTTTTCTGATTATTCATTTGAACATTTACAATAAAAAATCTATTTTTCATCTATACTCTGGATAAACAAGTCGGAAAATTCATGGATATCCTTAAAATAAAATCTCTACTATCTATAACCGTTTTTTTCTTTTTCTTAATTCCTCAAACTATCAGCGCTTCTCCTACACTTCTGTCTGACTCTGATTCTATAGATCTATCCGAATTAACTTGGCCAGAAATAGTAAAATCAATTAATAAAGGTAAGAATACAATAATTGTGCCAAGTGGTGGAATCGAACAAAATGGATTTCACATGATATTGGGTAAACATGATTATATCGTCCGGAAAACATCTCACGAAATTGCGACTAGATTAGGAAACGCACTTGTGAGCCCGATAATTTCTTTTGTACCTGAAGGAGGTTTTGATCCAAAGTCAGGAAATATGATTTTTCCTGGCACGATAGGTATTAGTGATTATGCGTATATGGCCATGCTTGATGGTATAATTAGAAGCTTAAGGTTGGCTGGTTTCAAAAATATTTGTTTGATAGCCGATCATGGTGGTAGTCTAGAAATTCATCGTATAATAGCGGAAAAATTCAATAAAGAATGGTTTAATGATGGCATTAAAGTAATTAATGTTTCTAGTTATTATAATTCTGGTATCGAGCAAAAAAAATATCTAAAAAAAATGGGATACACTGATGCAGATATAGGCGATCATGCAGGTATGCTTGATACTTCCGAATTAATGTCTATTCATCCAAGCGGTGTTGGCTTTGAAAAGCTCAGACAGTCTACCCTTAAACAAGATTTACGAGGTGACAGTGGTGATCCAACAAAGTCAAGTTCTGAAATTGGCGAGAAGCTTGTTGAAATAAAAATTCAAGCGGCTGTCAGTCAAATACAATTCGAGAGTTTGAAATATTAAATTAGCGGGAAGGCATATCTTATTGCCTTTTCCTTAAAGGATACATAATCTGACCCAAAAATGTGTCTGGAAAATGTGAATCATCAACGCCATAATCTTTTGGTAGTTTATTTTCTGGAAAGTAAAATGTTCCGAAAATTTGATCCCAAATAGTAAACGTAGCTGAAAAATTTTTAGAATAACTTTCCTTATTATTCGTATGATGCCATCTATGAAAAACAGGGGTTGCAAGCAAAAATTTAAAAGGTCCTAATGTCCAATTTAAGTTAGCATGCACAAAAAACGAATAAGCTGCATTAAAAGGATTTACAAAAATTAGAACATCGGGTGTTATGCCAAGATATAGAAGAACAACGTCTGTTAATATTGAAGAAAAAGCCAGGTTAACGGGATGAAATCGGTATGCAGTAGTCCATTCTACTTGTTTCTCAGAATGGTGGATTGAGTGATATCGCCATAATATAGGATGATGAAAAGCTCTGTGAAGCCAATACAAAGTAAAGTCCGACACAATTAAATAAATTATGATTTTTTCATAAAATGCTAGCTGTCCGAATGGTCCATAAGTGCCTAATATGAAATTTTTTATTTTATCATCTTGAAAAAATATACTTAGAGATGACCAAATTAAAATAGCTATTACAAGAAACATATATCGACGAATTAGTGTATTGAAGATAAAATAGGCAATATCAATGTAATAATCATGATTTTTCCACCAATTATTTTCTGGATTACATAGGTTGCTTGGAAAAAATTCACAAATTGTAAAAATAAATGAGGCTAGAAAAAAAACGAATAAAGAAGGTGCCATTTGAACGATAAAGCCGTAGGCTTGTTCATATATAAATTGCATTTATTCTCTTTCAAATAAACGTGCTATTATCTTACTATAATATCATAATATTTATAGCCCAGGCTAAGCATATACAAGGTCCTAGCGGAATTCTTGTGCCTCTAACAGTTTTATGCTGTGGAATAATTTTAAGGAATGCAAGAAAGCTATAAATTAAAGTTATTATTGATAAATAACAAAAATAACTATACCAATGATCCATATTTAGCCCAAAAAAACTGATAATTATTAGTTTTGCATCTCCGCCGCCGAATGCTCTAAAATAGTATAGCATTAAAACTAATAAAACCATCAAAATTAAACATATATATCGGTTTTGAGGTTCATTCACGAAGCCTCCTAGAAAAAATTTTGACAACAATATAACTACCAAAATAATTATTGCTTCGTTCTTAATTCTAAAATTAAGCCAATCATCCACAGCTATGAATATAAGAGTCATCAAAAGTAAAATATTTAAAAAAAACAAAAAATTTATCCTTTTAAATTCATACCCTCAGTAATCCTAGCATAAGCAACATTATTAGTGTGATCAATATTTAGTCGCTAGCAAGAAATGACAATCAATTTTATTTATTGTTATAAAATCTGCTCTCAAAATTTTATTACTTTTTTTTTGGGGATGGGGCCGGTTATTTATTGACCGCTTTATTAAATTACTGGGATAAGAAAAAACTTCCAATTTCATTCATAGATACTGGCTGCGATCGTAAAAATGTTACCAATTTGTGGATATATGTAACAATTCGAGACGGGTAACATTTTAATATTTTCTGTATAACCATTGAAAACAATAAGTTAATGCAATTTGTCGATATTTTTTTTCTACTTGCAATGTGCTTTTGAATTTGTTACCAGTAACAATATTGGTTCTAGCTTGCTGCTTGTTAGGCTTTTCACTGGAGGATCGCTATGAAAGTTTTAAAGTTTATCAAAAAACTCCGCAAAGATACTGATGGTGCAACAATGATTGAGTACGCCATTCTTGCTTCTTTGATTGCTGTAGTCTCAATTGCTGCCATCACTACCGTTGGAACTAAGGTTAGTGGCACCTTTACGGAGGTTGGTACTAAATTAACCACTACCAGCCGCTAGTCCTGCATAATCAGCACATTTTCTTATTGGGCTATATAGCGATACAAGACCGCTCTTAGTTCAACTATAGGTAATAAGCATTTTTTTGATAGAAGTGCTTTTACGCTATGTCTGGTTTATAAATATATAGCCAGATATTTAAATTGCTGCCTTTTGATAAGTTTTTTCTATCACAGGGAGAAAAAATATGTCGATAATGAGGATATTACGCCGTTTACACAGCGATACTGATGGCGCTACAATGATCGAATACGCTATTCTTGCCTCGCTCATAGCTGTTGTCTCG
>DNMA01000172.1 GCA_003489505.1 Legionellales bacterium
GGTTTGGTTTGACCAACTTTTTTTAAATTTAGCAGTATAATTTGGAGTGATTAATATGAGAGTTAGAGCTTCAGTGAAAGCAATTTGCAGAAATTGTAAAATTATTAAACGTGCCGGTGTTGTACGTGTAATTTGCAAAGAAACAAGACATAAGCAAAGACAAGGTTAATGTTATATTGTTATTATTTTTTAAACAGTGTATCATTCTTTTTTTTTAACATGAATCGGAGATGTTTTAATGGCGCGCATAGCCGGAGTTAATATACCAGATAATAAACAACTTTGGATTGGATTAACTGGTATATATGGAATTGGGCGAACAACTGCGTATAAATTGTGTGAAGCCACACAATTAGAGCCTATGACTAAAATTGGTCAACTGTCTGAACAACAATTAGAGTTGTTGCGTCAAGAAATTGCTAAAATGACAGTAGAAGGTGACTTGCGTCGAGTTGTTAACATGAGCATTAAACGATTAATGGACTTAGGTTGTTACCGTGGTCAAAGACATCGTAAAGGTTTACCATGTCGTGGACAACGTACAAAAACCAACGCACGTACCCGTAAAGGTCGTCGTAAGTCAGTTAACGGTTAAGTAAGGTAAGTTCAATGTCTATTAATAAATCAAAACAGAAAGTGCGTAAGAAAGTAAAACGTGTAGTTACTGACGGTATCGTTCACGTTCATGCTTCTTTCAATAACACTATTATTACTTTTACAGATCGACAAGGAAATGCTTTGTGCTGGGCTACTTCTGGTGGTTCTGGTTTCCGTGGTTCGCGTAAAAGTACTCCTTATGCTGCACAGATCGCTACAGAACGCGCTGCGCAAGTTGCAAAGGAATATGGTGTTAAATCAGTAGCTGTATTTATACATGGCCCTGGACCAGGACGTGAATCTACAATTCGCGAATTGATCTCTCAAGATTTCAAAATCGTTGAATTAACAGACGTTACTGGTATTCCTCATAACGGCGTTAAGCCATCTAAAAAACGTCGTGTTTAAATTAGGAGTTAACGAATGGCTAGATATTTAGGTCCTAAGTGTAAACTATCACGTCGTGAAGGGACAGATTTGTTCCTAAAAAGTGGTGTTCGGGATCACAAATCAAAATGTAAAGCTGATAAATTGCCAGGGCAACATGGTGCCAATAAACCACGTTTAAACGATTATGGTGTTCAGCTTCGTGAAAAGCAAAAAATTAAACGTTTATATGGTTTGTTAGAAAAACAATTCCATAGTTACTATATCAAAGCCGCTGCACAAAAAGGTGCAACTGGTGAAAACTTGATGGTTCTTTTAGAACGTCGTTTAGATAACGTTGTATACCGTTTAGGTTTTGCATCAACCAGAGCAGAAGCTCGTCAGTTGGTTTCACATCGTGGCGTTATGGTTAATGAACAAATCGTTAATATTCCTTCATTCTTATGTTCTCCTGGCGATATTATTGCCCTAAGAGCAAAAGCGAAGGAACAGGGGCGTGTGAAGGCTGCCTTAGCAATGTCTGAACAACGTGCATCCTGTGATTGGTTATCTGTTGAACCAACTAACTTCAAAGGTTCGTTCAAACAGAATCCATCATTTGATGATTTATCATCTCTCTATAACTTTAATCTGGTTGTCGAACTTTATTCTAAGTAAACTGGGAGATTGGTTTCAATGTATACCGATATTAATGAAATGCTGGTTCCAAAAGCGCTTAAAGTTAATTCAGAAAATGCAAATTTTTCTAAAATTATTCTTGAGCCCCTTGAGCCTGGTTATGGGTTTACCTTAGGTAATGCCTTAAGACGTATTTTATTGTCTTCCATGCCTGGTTTTGCAGTGACTGAAGTTTCAATTGATAATGTACAACATGAGTACAGCTCGATTGAGGGCGTAAAAGAAGATGTGATTAACATCCTTTTAAACCTCAAACAATTAGCTGTTATACTATCTGTTGGCGAATCAGCAGAATTACTGATTGACAAAAAGGGACCTTGTATTGTTTACGCTTCTGATATTCAATTGCCTCATGGCGTTGAAGTTATCAATCCTGAATTAAAAATTGCGCATTTAAATGAACATGCTCATTTAAATATGCGTATGAAAGTTGAGAAAGGGATTGGTTACATTACAACAGATGCGAATGCGGTTGCACATGATGAAACCTCAAGTCACACTGTAGGTCTTTTGAAATTAGATAGTATTTTTTCACCGGTTAAAAAAGTAGCTTATCATGTTGACCGTGCGCGTGTTGAAAACCGTACTGACTTAGATAAGTTAACCATTGAGTTAACCACCAATGGAACAATTGACCCTGAAGAAGCTATCCGTATTTCTGCAAGCATTTTACAGAAGCAACTTTCTGCATTTGTTGATTTACGTTTTGATCAACAAACAAAGTCACGTAATAACATGAATGATTTCGATCCGATGTTACTGCGTTCTGTAGATGATTTAGAATTAACAGTTCGTTCTGAGAATTGTTTAAAAGCAGAAAACATTCACTTGATTGGTGACTTGGTTCAGAAAACAGAACAAGAACTGTTAAAAACACCTAATTTAGGTAAGAAGTCTTTAACAGAGATAAAAGATGTACTTGCTGCTCGTGGTTTATCTTTAGGTATGAAGATAGAATCTTGGCCACCTGAACAAGTATAATTGATTTGAGGAGTTTAACATGAGACATCGTAATGCCGGACGCAAGTTAGGTCGTACGTCCAGTCATCGAAAGGCTTTGTTTAAAAATCTTTCTATTGCTCTAATTGAGAATGAATTGATTAAAACAACATTGCCTAAAGCAAAAGATTTACGTAGCTACTTAGAACCTTTAATTACTGTAAGTAAGGAAGATTCTGTTGCAAATCGTCGATACATTTTCGATAGATTGCGTTCTAAATCAGCTGTAGGTAAATTATTTACTGTTCTAGGTCCACGTTTTACACAAAGACCTGGTGGCTATTTAAGAATCATTAAATGTGGTTTCCGTGAAGGCGATAACGCTCCAATGGCAATCATTGAAATGGTTGAACGTAGCAACTAATTAAAAAGCTGGTGAAAACCAGCTTTTTTTTCACCTTTTTTTCATATAACAATTGTTCAAATTATTTTATGATTATACTCAATACGCTATCTTTTAATTTATTCGACTCGTTTCACATAAAATAAACTAGCCATGAAAAATATATATTTTGAGGAAATGTCTGTTTATCATTTAGCTGAAAAATATGTTTATAAGAAATAACTAATAGTCTTTTTAAAAGAGGTCAAAATACAATAAGTTCAGAGTTTAATTATCAGTCACAACCCTTGGCTAGTCCTCAAGTCATATAAAACTCTTCGCTTTTTTGGTCATGCAAAATCTTAGTAGACCTTCTATGTGTCTATTTTTTCTACGAAAAAATGTTTATTTATCATAGCTAAAGAACCTCAGTAATATTTTAATCAATTTCAGTTTTTGCAATGGCTGGAATCAATTTAATGACTTGTACCATTAGTTGATTATTTTTTCTTCTAATTCGAAATGATTTAAAATGCCTGGTGTGAATGGATTGAGTAAGGTGCTGGTTTTTAGGAGGTATCTACCGGAGTTGCCATTAATTTCTAGTAAAATTTGTAAGGCGCTGGGGTCATTGGGGTCTGCTAAGACATTAACTTGTTGAAGTAATTTGAAAAACCCCCAATATCCTGTCTCATCTATTTCAAAATTTTGTCCATCTATAGTTTGAATTTTAAGACTAGAATTTAATTGTGGCCAGGTTAAATTATTGACATAAGCAGATTCTTGCTGGTTGTCATTTAAAGATTGTTCACCAATACTGAGTTTCAGCTGACCGATAACAGGGTCGAGTGACATTTTTTCTAAACTAAACTGAATTCTTGTGTTGCTGGCATTATTGGGGAAAAACATATTGGTAATGACATTAGCCTGAATGAATGCATCAATGGTTGCACTGTTGATATTAAACTGTTTGTCATTGATAGCTTTTAGTTCCCACTGTGCTTGATTTGTATTGATAAACGGTAAGAGATACTCTCTAAAAAATTGTTGAATTCTGCCATTTGGTGAGAAAAACTCTTCAAATTTACTGATGCTTATTTCTTGACCTGTTTCATTGAAAGGATAGGTTTTTTCGACTTCATTGGTATAGACTTGGTAGATTTGACTATGCCACTGTTCATTCAAATAGTTTTTCGTAGATTGGTATAGGCATAACCAAATATCATCATTGATTTGATTAAGCCATATTGTAAGAGGTTCTGGCAAGTGCTTAGCCATCTCACCTGAGCGATATAAGGTATCATTGTATTGAGTTTGATTAAAATATGATCTCAAATATTGAAATGAGGCTTGTCCATGGTTATCAATGACGAGAAATGTGTTTGTAAAAGTTTTAAGGTCGTTCCAAAATTTACCTAGCCCCTTATTGGTATCTTGAGCAAATTGTAATTGAGTAAATTGGCTTGATATTTTTTGATTAAATAAATCATGTTGTTTTCGTATATTCGGCGCTGTTTCATGAATCATCATACCAATGATTTTTTCTAGTGAGTGTTGTTTTTCATAGTTTGAAAATAATTGGTTAGCTTCTGCAAAGGTATTAAAATGTTGAGGTTTAATACTTTTTCCAATGTTATTCCAGAAATTAATATATTGATTCGCATAGGTTTCTAAAACCTTTTCTTTTAAATCAGATGGAAGTTTTTGTTCAAGAATCCAGCTATCTTTTTGATATTGCTCTAAACCATTGATTAAAGCTTTTTGGGTTTGATAAAACCCTGATTTCGTAAATGTCTCTGGTAGCAAGAATTCTTGAGGTTGAAATCCTGCAAGATGAATTTTTTTCTGATGCGTGCTAATTCTATGATGAATCACTCGATAAGCGAGATACTCTGGTGGTAGAGCATTAAGAAGTGATTGGGTTGAAACAATCGCAATGTCATCAGGGTTCCATTTAACTTTCCACATGAATTTTTTGAATAGTGGGATTTGCTGAGCTTGTTCGTTGTTTTTCAAATGATGTTCCAACCATTGAATCACAAAAGCCGATTCATCAGTTTTTTGTGTGGTTAATATTTTGTAAACCTTTAATGCCATATAGCTTTGATAGATATCATGATGGTGCATTTCGGCTTTAATTAAGTTTTCAAGTTCAGCGATGGCATGATTTTGATAAATTTTAAGCTCTGTATTATAAATTTGATGTTTTAAAGTTTTAATTTCTGCGGTTTGATTAAATAGAAAAGGTATCCTTTGTAGGTTTTCAAAACAAGACTCCAGCATGCTGAGTTTTTGCTGATGAGAAAAATGATGATTCCAGTAAGAGTGATTTTTAAGTTTAGCAGCAGTGTCATTTAATAAGAAATGAGAGTGAATGCTCATCCAAAAGATAGCGATGGAGGATAATACACCAAAGCCTAAAATCGAGAAATATCTTTTATCATGCCAAAAGGGCGCTTTGGGAACATACATGCCCAGCGCCTGACAGTGTTGTATGGCTCCTGCAATAAAGTAATGTCGATAGTTCACAGATTGCATCGAAGAGATGGGTGAAGTAAGAGTTAGGGCATTTTGAATTTTTTGATTTAGAAAATTGACGTTTTTTCCATTTTGTTCAGAGCAGGTAAAATATATACCATGCATTTGCGCTTTCGGATGCGTGATATTTTTTAGCATGTGTAAGAATTTAGATTCTAATAAGGCAATTTGCAAAGGGAACTCTCTAATTAAAATCCTTTTTTTATTTCCTCTTGTTGTGTGGATTTTTGAGATAACGCCATGATTGAGATTATCAATAAAATTAGACCAAATTTCATTAAACCGTTGGGAGAGCTTGGTTTGTGCATGAATAGAGGGCAGAGAAAAGCCTAGAGGCTCTTCAAGTTCATATTGATGTGCCATACTAAAGTAATCAGTAAATCCAGTTATTTGGTCGAGCTTAGTCATTAAGATGCCTGATCGCACAGGATAATCAAGTGCCTGAATAAATAAATTCATATGATTAATATGTGTTTTAATCATTTTATTTTGAGTATGATGGTCTTCAATCAGTAAATCTGAGATATCTATAAAAAAAAGAAAACCACTAATTTTTAGGTTTCTATGGCACTGGTTTAATTTTTTAAACAATTGAGGCAGGCTCATCTGCATCTGTAGGAGCACATTTTGATTAATTTCAAGGATAATTCCTTGTTTATTATAAAAAATATTTAAATCATGCTGATCATCAATATGGATGTGTTGGGTCTGGGCTTGCTTTAATGCAGAAGTTGAGCCTTGTTTTTCGAGACTAGTGGCAATTAAAAAAGATAAGTTTTTTTCAGAATTACTTTCCGCAAGACGACGTATGGTCAGAAATAATTGTTTTAGATAATTTTGCCCCATTAGCTAAAGGCCTCTAAAGATACGGCAGTTTCTTCAAGTAATGCACTGGCTTCTTGTTTAAACCAAAACTGACTGAGGACTGCGATGCTTAGTAGGCAAATCCCTGCAGCTAAAATTAGTTTTTTAAAATGAATTTTTTTAGAGTAAGTATCTGCTTTTAAGATATAATTTTTAAAAAGCTTATGGGTTTTATTGGTGCGATATTTTTGTATGGTTTGAAATAATGTTTCAATCAAATTGTCTAAAGTGGCTCTGCCATTGTTATCCAGATGATATTTACCTTCATAACCAATTAATAAGCAGTAGTAGCTGAGCTCAATTAAATCAAGACATTGCTCAGGATCCGTTAATAATTGATTCAGGATATTAAAGAAATGTTCTTGAGGATTAATATTATCGAGGGTAATGGGCGTAAATGCTTTAAAGGACTGAATATCACCATGTAATCGAAGATAGTTTTTTCCTAATAACTCATCAATGGTTGCACATAAAAGATAGTTAGCAATTGAAAAAAATTCTTGAGAATAATGCAGTCTTTGCAGTCGACTATAAAAAGCCATGAATTCATGGGAAATGTCTGCTTGCAGTTCCTCAATGAGGGGCAGTTGTGTGGCAATATTGATGCGTTCAAGTAATGAAATTAAAGGGCTAGCTGCTGCAACCAGTGGATTGGTAAAGGCATCGGTAATAAATAATTTTGAGCGAAAATATCCCAGTTCAATTGGTAAATTCTGAACAGGTGGGATTTGTTTCATAAATGTAGCCGATAAAGTTTCGGCAAGCATTTTTCACTCCTTATAGGTTTAATAAAAATCATACGCTATGTGAGGCCATTTGAGAAGTAGAAAAGACATTAATTATACAGAAAAAGTTTTTTTGTAATGTTTGGGGGTTTTGAGGGTATTAAAAAAGGGGCTTTCGCCCCAATTCGTTATTGAGGAGAGACTGAGACAATTTCATTAGAACTAGGCGCTTTGGCTAGGGAGTTGTCTTTTCTATCTTCAGCCGATAATGCTAATCCTTTGAGAATCGTTAATGCGGTATATTTTTGATAATCTTCTTTTAGTAATTTCGCCTCATCTTGGTTCATGGTTTTGGATTTTTTAGCAATATTTTTAGTGACGATATGTTGTTTTAGGGTTGCTTCACTAAGCTTAAGCGCTTGAAGAGGGTCTTTGTCATCAATACCTGCAATTTTGATTTCTTCGACAATAATATCTGGAGTAATACCTTCTGCCTGAATCGATGTGCCATTAGGGGTATAGTAAAGTGCAGTGGTGAGCTTGACGCCTCTATCGCCATCTAATGGAAGAACCGTTTGTACAGAGCCTTTACCAAAGCTTTGTGTGCCGACAATAATTGCTCTTTGGTTGTCTTTTAATGCACCGGCCACAATTTCAGAAGCTGACGCCGAACCATTGTTAATTAAAACGACCATCGGTGCTTTCTTTAAAATATCATCTGATTGAGACAATGCAGTAAATTCAGAACCTGGCAGTCTGCCTTTGGTATAAACAATAACTTCGGGATGTTTTTCAGTACCTTTTCCTAAAAATGCACCAGAAATTTGAATAGCTGAGTCAAGCAGTCCGCCTGGATTATTTCTTAAGTCTAAAATCAGACCTTTTAGTGGTCCGCTGGCTTTGAGTTTCAATTCAGCTATGGCTTGTTCCATATCTTTATCGGTTGTCGCTTGGAATTGAGTCAAGCGAATATAGCCGTATTGGCCATCTAAAAGCTCTGCTTTAACGCTTTTCACTTCAATCACTTCACGAGTCAGTTGAAAAGTTAAAGGTGTTTTTGAACCCATTCGAACGACCGTAAGAGAAATTTTACTACCTGGTTTGCCCCGCATTAGATTGACAGCATCTTTTAACTCTAATCCTTGAACAGCTTTGTCATCTAATTTTACAATGTAATCCCCTGGTTTAATGCCTGCTTTAAAAGCAGGTGTATCGACCATGGGTGTAATTACTTTAATAGCACCATGCTCCATGGTCACTTCAATGCCGAGTCCACCAAATTCACCATTGGTTGAGGCTTGTAATTCTTTAAAATCCTTCTCATCTAGATAGGTGGAATGGGGATCTAAACCCGTGAGCATTCCGCGGATAGCATTATCAAATAAAACTTTATCATCGGTTGGGGTGACGTAATATCGCTTAATTAAATTGAGCGCATTGGAAAAGCGCTGAATTTCTTCCATTGATATTTGTTGATTGGGTGTAATTTCTTGGGCTTGTTGTGGTGCATCGAGTGCCATCCCTGCCTGACTTAAAGCAAGATTTAAAAGCGTTATACTCAAAAGATTCTTGTACGACCAGTGCATAAAGTTCTCCTTTCCTTTTAAGCACAACCTCATTGCTTAAAGTAAAATATTATTTCATGTTTCACGCTGCTTTTTTTTGAAACCAATTTAAAGCAGAGACCACACGTGCTTTTTGTCTTATTTCAAAATATAAACCAGTTTGTTTAAAGGTGCCACTTTTCCCAACAGTGGCAATATCATCACCTAAATGTACATTATCACCCTTATGTTTTAAAAGAGTTTGGTTATTGCCATATAATGTCATAAAGCCGCGACCATGGTCGATGATGACTAAGTAGCCATAACCATTTAACCAATCGGCAAAAACTACTTTTCCATTGGATACCGCATGAACTTTCGTATGTTCTGGGGCATGAAAAATAATGCCATTTTGACTATGACTAATGATGGGGTGATCGATATTGATTGGATAATTGAGTTTATTACGCATGACTGTAAATGATCGATTGGATTGTAGACGGTTTTCTTTGAGTAAGTGTTCGATGAGTAATTTGAGTTGAGCCTGATTTTTTTCTATGGTTTTTAATTGAGCGGTATCTTTAATAATTTCTGTTTGGACTTGTTCGAGTTTAATGGCTTGTTGTTGTTTTTGCGCACTAATGGATAACACATGGGCATCAA
>DNMA01000014.1 GCA_003489505.1 Legionellales bacterium
TTTGGGACCAATAAAAACATGCTCTGCTATTTGAGTATCATGCTCAATAAGCGCACCGGTATTGACTATCACATTCTTTTCAATGTGAACTTTTGGCTGAATAATGACTCCTGCCAACAACTGCACCCCCTCCCCAAGACAAACATCATTTGCTTGAATCACTGAAGGATGTATAACACTTAAAAAATGAAAGTCTTTTCGCTTAAAATCTTCAAAAATATCTGCTCTTCGATTTGGGTGGCCATTTCGTCCAATACCATTAACCAAAGAAAAATCTGACGATTTTATACTCTCCAAATAAGTATCATCGCCTAAATAGGGACAATCCCTAAAAGAAACATCGGCTCGTTTATCAACAATGCCAGCAAGTTTTTCATTCAGAAGATAAAAAACCTCAAATAAAACTGAAGCATGGCCTCCTGAGCCCAGTAAGATTGTTTTTTTAAGACTCAATCAACTCATCCTTTTGATAGTTTCTTGTAGAAATCATTTGTAATTTATCCCAATACAAATAAGGAGACAAGCCATTTCCTGGTCTTTTACAGGATATTTTCAAGGTTTCACCCATTGTAATAGCATCTGCTGCAACCAAGCTTTTTCTGGCAATACTGCGATTTTTAATTTCTGAGGGCATGGGGCGTTTGATGCCATCGCCTAAACTGAGCTCTATGGCTCGAATACAATCGACCATATATTTCAATTCTTCAGGCTCAAGGGATGCTTGATGATCGGGGCCTGGTAAAGTTTTATCCAAGGTGAAATGTTTTTCAATAATTGTTGCCCCTAAGGCTACGGCAGCAATTGGAACGTGCGTGCCTTGAGTATGATCAGAGTATCCCACTTCTAAATCAAAACATTTTTTGAAAGTACTCATCACATTCAAATTAATTTCTTCAATCGGAGCAGGATATTCAGTGGTGCAATGTAAAATTGATACTTTTTCTTTTAATACTTTTTGTCCCTCAAGACTTGCATACGCTTGTTCAAAAGCTTCTACACTCGGAGACACTTGTCTTTTAGTTAAAAAACCAAATGCCAAGACACCTAAAGCCATTTCAATTTCAGATAAAGTACTCATGCCTGTAGATAAAATGACTTTTTCTGCACACAATGCAATTTCATACAAAAAAGGTGCATTGGTTAAATCTCCAGAGGAGACTTTAATCGTTTTTAAACCTAAGTCATTGACTAAAATGTTTAAACTGGTTGGGTCAAAAGGTGTTGATAAAAACTCAATATTTTTGGCTTTAGCATAGTCTTTTAATAAAAAATGCTCTTCTAAACCCAATTCTAATTTTTTGATCATTTCAAATTGGGATTCAGCAACTTCTGTATGTTTTAATTGATAGTTGGCTTTTTGGGCGGCTTGCGTCACCATTTCGCTTGCTTTAAATGACTGAAATTTAACCGCATCAGCACCAGATGCTTTTGCGACATCGATTAATTGTTTGGCCAAGTCAATTTGACCATTATGATTGACACCCGCTTCAGCAATTATATAAACAGACATTTTCAAAATCCATGATTAATGTTAAAAAATTTTTTCTGCATACCTAAAGTCTTTTGTTTCAAAATATCCATGATTGTTTGACTGGTATCCCCATAGCCATATAAAGACTCTGTGGTTTTTAAAACAGCTTGAAATTCAGCAGAAATTGCTTTCTGAATCGCCAAGATGATATCTGATTGCAACGCTTCACAAGAAATGACTGAGCTTGCTTTTAATCTTCCATTTTGTCGATTGCCAATATCAATAGTCGGGATTGGAAAAAATGGTGCTTCAATAATTCCGCTAGAGGAATTGCCTAAAACTAAAGTTGCATATCGCATTAAATTCAAATACTTTTTGCGCCCTAGGGACACAAAAATTTTGGCGCAATCAATATTTTGTGCAATAAAAGCTTGAATGGCTGCAATGATTTCACGCCCACCATTATCGGCATTAGGAAAAGTAAAAATCACCTGATGTTCAGGAAATTCTTTCAAAGCCATTAGTAATTCATCAATCAATGCAGTTTGAGATTCAAGACCGACTGTTTGTGGATGTAAAGTGACTAAGAAAAAGGGTCTGCTAAGGTCTGTTTCCAGGGCATCTTCTAAATCGTGCAAACTCATTTTATCTAGATTTTTCAAGTTTTCTAAACCCGGCGCACCAACATTGAAAACGCTACTGGGGTCTTCACCCATTTGCACCACACGTTTTCGATAATCCTCTGCTGCTACCAAATGAACTTGTGCCATTTTTGTAATCGCATGACGAATGGCATCATCATAAGCCCCTTCTGTCACTTCTCCACCATGAATATGAACCAAAGGAATTTGTAAAATGGTCGCTACCTGCGCTGCTGCTAAAATTTCAAAACGGTCACCTAAGACGACAATGGCGTCCGGTTGTAAACGAGAAAAAGCATCTGAAAAGCCTAAAACACCAAGACCTAAGGACTTTGCAACGCCAACGGGCTCATCAGAGGATAAAAGCATATACACTTTTTCATCGATGACAAAACCGTCTTGCTCGATATGATGAATAGTCAAGCCAAATTCTGGTGACAAATGCATCCCTGTCACCACTAATTGCAGTTGAAAACCACTATCAGATTGAATCTGACTGATTAAATTAAACAACAAATCATATTCAGCTCGTGAGCCGGTCACTACACAAATTTTCATGGCGTTCATTATTTTTCTCTAGTTTCACACTGCTGGGTAGACAAATCAAAGATGCTTCTAAGTTTTGTGCCACAGGAAGTGGGGCAGAAGGATGATTTAAATACATCGGCAATTGATTCAGTAAAGTCCAGGTGGGTCGACAATAAAAATCATTTTGGATAGCTGACTCAATTAAGGTATTTCTTAAATCCATATTGATAGACTGCAAACGAACTGTATTCAACCAATAATTACTTTGGGTATGCAAAGGCTCTTTTACAAAAGAAAACTCATTATGTTGTTCAAAAGCCTCTAAATAACGTAAAGCTAAGGTGCGTTTTAATTTCAAAAATGTTGGCAACTGCTCTAACTGCGCACAACCTAATGCCGCATTTAAGTTTGGCATGCGATAATTATAAGCGACCTCATCATGATAAAAAGCCCAAGGATGTGCTTGTTTTGCGGTCGTGCTTAAATGCCTTACTCTTTTTGCAAGCTCTTCATGATTGGTTAAAATGGCTCCACCACCACCGGTGGTAATCACTTTATTACCATTAAAGCTTAAAATACCCAAATCACCGAATGTGCCTGTATGCTGCCCTTGATAAAAACTTCCCAAAGACTCTGCTGCATCTTCAATTAAAACCAAATGATATTTTTTACAAACCTCAATTGCTTTTTCTAAATCCATCGGATGGCCAAAGGTATGCATCGGCACCAAGGCTCTAATTGGCCTTTGTGTTTTTTTATTCACACAGATTCCTGCTCGCATTTCAGTAATATCTGCAAGATAGGTATCTAAGACGTCTGGGTCTAATCCCAAAGTATTGAAATTTGAATCAACAAAATGCGGGATGGCGCCACAATGCGATACTGCATTGGCGGTGGCAACAAATGATAAAGCGGGAATCAAAACTTCATCTTGGGCTTTCACACCAGCAACCAATAACGCCATATGTAATGCTGCGGTACCATTGACGACGGCAATAGCATATTTTGCACCTGTAAAATCACAAAGCTTTCTTTCAAACTCATTGACATATTGCCCCACTGAAGAAACCCAGCCTGTATCAATACAATCTTTGACATAAGTCCATTCATTACCTGAAAATTCAGGCTCATGCAGCACCAAAGGTCCTGAGTTAGCCTCAGATAAAACTTGCTTAAGTATTGCGATAAAATCATTGTTAATTGGCATTATCTATTCTTATTATTATTTTATAAATTATAAATATCTGCTTTATAAGCACTTAAATTTTCTTTTTCTAAAAACCAAGCAATCGTTTCAGATAAGCCTCTTTCTAAACCGTGAAGACCCGCAAATTGTGGTGCCCAATCCAATAGTCTTTTGGCTTTTTGATTATCAGCCCATAAGCGCTCTACTTCAGAGTTCTTCGGTCTAAAACGTTGTTCATCAGAGCTAATTTCTAAATCAACATTCATTAATTTTGCGATAAGACCAACGGTATCTTCAATGCTGATTTCATAATTACTCCCAATATTAATGGTTTCACCCCATGCTTGACCATTTTTTAAAGCCGCAATAAAGCCTGCAACGGTATCTTTAACATAATTAAAGTCACGAGTCGGCGATGTAGCACCCAATTGAATTTGGCGTTTTCCAGAAGCAATTTGAGTAATAATGGTCGGAATTACTGCTCGGGCAGATTGTCTTGGACCATAAGTATTAAAAGGACGAATGGTCATCACTGGCAAATGATAAGAGGCAAAAAAAGCATAAGCTAATTGATCAGCACCAATTTTTGAAGCTGAATAAGGTGATTGACCTAATAAAGGATGTTCCTCTGTAATGGGTACAAATTTAGCTGTGCCATAAACTTCACTGGTTGAAGTATGAATAACTTTTTGTACACCTAAGTCTTTGGCCGCTTGTAATATATTTAATGTGCCTTTGACATTGGTATCAATATAAACGTCTGGTGAATGATAAGAGTAAGGAATGGCAATTAAAGAGGCCAAATGCAAAATCACATCACAGCCTTTGACCGCGGCACGGACACCATGTGGGTCTCTCACATCTCCCATAAAAACTTCTAAGTTTTCTTGAATATGTTTAGGTGATTTATCTAACCAGCCCCATGAATTAAAAGAGTTATATAAAACAAAGGCTTTTACATCATA
>DNMA01000198.1 GCA_003489505.1 Legionellales bacterium
AAATCGTCATGCCCTTTTTAAATAAATGTTCTTTAAGATCAAGTTCCTCGATTTTAAAGTAAGCTCGACTTCTCAAACCTTGTTGATGCGCTTTTTTAACATAGGTGTCAGCAAAATGTTCTTTTAACCATCGCTTGGATGAATTCGATTGTTTCATTGTGAATTAGAACCTGTGAAATAAAATATTTAACAAATTGACTTTTTTTTGTTATAATTATCTAAAATTGGGTAGATACAAATCGTAAAAAGACATTGTTGTATCAATTTGCTGACTATAACATCTTTTTTTTAAAAATTCTAAAAATTGTTGTCTCAAAAAAAATAGACTTGTATTATACTGCAGCAAAAATCATTCAAATCCCATAATGATTAAAATCTTATTGACATACTTAAGGTATCAAAATGAATAAAGAACAACTGTTACAATTGAAAAAAAATGCTCACCACCTCAAACCAGTTATTTTAATTGGTCAAAAAGGTTTAAGTGATGCCGTAATGAATGAAACAGATGTTGCTTTAAATGCTCATGAATGCATTAAGGTCAAAGTATCGGGTTGTGAGCGCGATGAACGCCCCATGATCATTAACACTTTATGTGAATCTCTCAATGCTACTTTAATCGACACCATTGGCCATATCGCAGTGATTTACAGAAAAAATGACAAAAAGTCTCGCTAGTAATAATCATCAACATAGAATTCCTGAGCTTTTGATAGAAGCTATCAAAGGGCAGCCTATTGGCGTTTTTAAAGAAACATTATTACATTACGCCAGAAAAGATGAAAAAACACCGTTTGCTCTTTTTTCTGAATTTACTTATGTCGAAGAGCAGGCTCAAAGTGATGCTGCGGCTCAACGCAAGAATGACTCTCATTACTTTGATGAAATTCTTAAACTACTTACTGATAAACAAGAAGAGTGCGGGCGACTTAAGCAGGAATATATTGATTGGTGCGATCACTTACATTTGTCGAAAAACTTAATCAATCTTTTAGAGTTCTTAGCGAGTCAAAAGTTTTATCGCTTTCAAGCCTATATTGAACTTATTCATTCTTTAAAACTTTATGACTCCAAAGTGCTAGAATTTATTTTAGGTACTTTATTATTAGGAAGCTTAAGTTTAATTATTACTTTCATTTATAATCATGATTTATGGCTTATTTTTAAAGAATTTCTGGAGAATAATGGGCCTGGGATCTTAAAGTTTTTAATTGACTATATCCTTTTAGCTGAAAATTTAGCGTTAATATCATTATTTTTTAAAATATTTAAATTTTTCACCCGGTTTTATGCCATTATTAGTAATTACTCTAAAACTGAGGATGATAAACTCAAAGAAATTATTAAACTCTGTTTAAATAATATTCTAGTTATTTCCGCTCAGTTACTTTGTTTTTTACAAAGTGGTGTCATGTCCCCCCTTGCGGGCTATTTATTTATTGCAGCCTCCTTGTGTGATGTCATTTTGAGCGTTTTATCGATTATGCAACTTAATCAACCCATAGATGTTGTTCCTGATATTAATATAGAAGATTGTACACCTGAACAATCAAGTAATTACTGCGCAGCAAAGGCACAATTTTTCGAGCAAAAAGCATTTTACGACCAGCAAATTAATGCCAGTATTTATGAATTTGCTGCATTCTTATTGATTACAGCCGCCACAAGTGTTGCTATCCTATGGTTTCCTGATCTATTTATATTGTGCGTTGTATTTCAATTAATCTGCTCCATTTTTAAAGATATGCTCGTCAAACATAGTGAAAATAAAATCAATGAACATTTACAAATTAGCATTGAAACACTGTATCAAGAAAACTATAAAAATCCCTCCTCCCTCGCAGTAGCAGCACAGCTATTCCTTCAAGCCGGGAGTCAAAGGAGTACCCCCTCCCCAAGCACCAATTGGCCCTCAAAGCTAACCAATCATATTTAGGTATCATTTAAAATAAAAATTGTGTTAAAATCACTTTCATTGATAAATTTTAATAATAAAGCATATGGGCAATCTTTTTAATATGTTTGGGCCTTCTCCTATTCGTCCAATCGAACAACACATGCATAAAGCATATACTTGTGCAAAACAGCTTAATCCTTTTTTTGATGCTGTTTTAAAGGCGGATTGGCAAACAGCCCAAAAACAGCACCATGAGATTATTCAACTGGAAAGAGAAGCCGATGAAATTAAAAAAGAATTACGACTTCATTTACCAACAGGATTATTCTTGCCTGTGGCACGTTCAGATATTTTAGAACTTTTAAAAACCCAAGACCGTTTAGCCAATAAGTCTAAAGATATAGCAGGGCTTGTGATGGGTAGAAAAATGCAAATCCCAGACACCATGAAACTGCATTTAAAAAACTGCTTAGCTCGCTGTTTAGAAGCTGCAAAACAAGCTTGTAAAGCGATTAATGAGTTAGATCAGTTACTTGAATCAGGTTTTCGCGGTAGTGAACTTAAAATTGTTGAAGATATGATTCATACCCTTGATGTCATTGAACATCATTGTGATGATGATCTTGCGAAGCTAAGAGAGGAACTCTTTCTCATTGAAAAAGACCTGCATCCTGTTGATGTGATGTTTCTTTATCAATTATTACAATGGATTGGTGATCTGGCTGATGAAGCCCAATCAATTGGTGGTCGACTACAAATTTTAATCGCCCGATAAAATCATTCAATCATTTAGAAGGTAAATAATGACAATTATATTGTTAGCAATTATTTTATGTTTTTTAATGACCTGGGGCGTTGGCGCTAATGACCTAGCCAATGTCATGAGCACAACCATGGGTTCTAAAGCTGTAACAGTCAGAACAGCCATCGCGATTGCAATAGTTTTTGAATTTGCTGGGGCTTTTTTAGGTGGTGCCCATGTTGTCGAAACCATGAAAGATGGCATTATTAATACCCAATTATTAACTGATCAACCTCAAATTATGATCTTAGGCATGTTATCAGTCTTAACGGCTTGTACTATTTGGATGAATTTAGCTAGCTTTTTTGGTGTGCCCGTATCGATTACCAATGCTTTAGTTGGCTCAGTCGTCGGCTATGGTGCATTGGCTCTAGGAACCGATGCTGTTCATTGGTCACAAGTCTCACATATTGCCATTGGTTGGATTACCTCTCCTCTCATCGCCGGATTGACCTCATATGCCTTATTCATCTCTATTCAATCAACCATTTTTGTGGCACCAGACCCGCTCAGAAGAGCTGAGTGGATGATGCCCATTTATTTATTCATCACGGGATTAGTGTTAGCCTATATGATAATCCTCAAAGGCCTAACGCATTTCAACATACATTACAGCTTTATAATGGGTCTTATGATTTCATTCACGTGTAGTGGCATCATTACGCTCATTGGGATTATTATCCTCTATCGCTTACCTGAAAAAAATCTGCAAAAACGAAGAGAACGATTTGATCAAGTTGAAAAATACTTCGCGATTTTAATGGCCATGACCGCCTGTATTATGGTTTTTGCTCATGGTTCCAATGATGTTGCACTGGCAACCAGCCCACTTAATCAAATCTTTTCGTACTCTAAAACTAAAATGGTGTTCTTTGATGCGAAGCACTTAACCAGTATAACTTTATTGTTTGGTTGTGTGGGCGTTGTGGCTGGTTTTATGATTTATGGTCGCAAAGTCATTGAAACTGTCGGAAGTGGCATTACAGCATTAACACCCAGCCGGGCATTTGCGGCTACACTTTCTGCAGCAACCACTGTGATTATTGCGAATACCTTAGGGTTACCAGTATCGGCGACCCAAACTTTAGTCGGTGCGGTTTTAGGTGTTGGTCTTGCTCGCGGTATCGGTGCATTAAATCTCGTGGTGATTCGTAATATCTTTATGTCCTGGATCATTACATTGCCAGCCGCTAGCCTCATGTCTTTGATTATCTTCAAGTTATTAATGTACTTTCTGCCACATTATCAACATCTTTTTTGATATTTTCTGCAAAGTGACTTTTTTTGTGCTATATAAACATATAAAGTCAATTTTGGAGATTATCATGTTTAAAAAAGATTTTTCATTTAAATTGAATGAAGAACTCGACCTTTTAGGTTTTCCAACAGGAGACCTAGAGAGAATTTCTGCTTTATCAAAAGTTTTAGGAATCAAGCGATTCGAGGCAGCATCTATTCTTCATGGAGAAATGCTACCGAATGCCGAGTTAATGAATAAATTAACCACTGAATTGCAAATCAATATGCAATGGTTAATCGATAAAACCAAGCACTAAGCCTGGAAAGTTTTGTTACGACTGACAGGCTGAGCGTGATTTTCAATATAAGTAATAATTTTTCCAGCAATATCGACTCGAGTAGTTGTTTCAATGCCTTCTAAGCCTGGTGAAGAGTTAATTTCAAGAACTAAGGGGCCATGCTTGGAACGAACGATGTCAACACCTGCAACCACCAAGCCCATTGTTTTTGCTGCAGCAATCGCAATTGAGCGCTCTTGTGGAGTCAAACGAACTTTTCTTGAACTGCCACCTTGATGGATATTTGCTCGAAACTCGCCCTCTTTTGCCCGTCGTTCCATCGAGGCAATGACCTTTCCACCGACCACAAAACAACGAATATCTGCTCCACGAGATTCTTCAATATATTGTTGAACTAAAATATTTGCGCCCATTCCTTTAAAGGCATTTATAATAGAGACTGCAGATTGATGACTATCAGCAAGCATCACACCTTTCCCTTGTGTGCCCTCTAATAACTTAATCACCACCGGTGACCCACCCACCATTTGAATCAAATCCTCAGTACTATCTGGAGATTGTGCAAATCCTGTTAAAGGCATAGGTATGCCTTTACGCGCAAGAAGTTGTAAAGATCTAAACTTATCTCTTGAGCGAGATATAGCCAAGGATGTATTTAATGTATAGACCCCCATGGCTTCAAAATGTCTAAGAACCGCGGTACCATAAAAAGTATTGGAAGCACCCACCCGTGGAATGATGGCATCAAATTTTTCAAGAATCCGACCACCCTTATAATAAACAGAAGGTGAAGCTGCATTAACATTCAAAGAACAATTTAAAGGATTGATGACCACCATTTCATGACCACGACTTTCACCTTCTTTGATGAGTCGTTGATGTGAATATAAATTAGGATTTGTTGCTAAAATGGCAATTTTCATTATTGTTTACCTTAAAGTCTGTTAATTCATTTGAAACGTATTCATTAACGTTTCTAAATCTTTTGCCACATCCATAGCTTGCATTGGTGGAATAAAAAATGCCACAACTTCTCCTGCGGGGTTCACAACGGTTAAACTGCCACTATGATCAATTTGACCATCGGGACGTGAAACTTGTGAATCATCATAGACTACACCCAATTCTTGGGTTAATCCTTGAATCGTTTTCATTGGACCAATTGCCCCCCTAAAATCAGGGTCAAAAGCTTTGACATATTGGTTCATCACTTCTAAAGAATCTCTTTGACCATCCAAAGAAACCATTACCATTTCAGGTAAAGTTTTGACCTGGTCTTTTCTTAATTGTACGTACACTTTATGTAACATATCCATCGTGGTAGGACAAATCGAGCGACATTGAGTATATCCAAAAAATAATATGCTCCAATGACCTGCTAATGTAGCAGGACTCAGTGTTGTTCCATCGGTTTTTTGTAATTGAAAAGGTGTTAAAACTCGACCGGGCTGTACATAAGTCGCATGAATTAAATCCACTTGTTGGGTCGTTTTTGAATGAGCGTGTTGATAAACATACATTCCCAAAATCATTGAAATAAATAAAACAATCAATAATAACGTCAGTTTTAGGTAACTATTTTTCACTTCAAGCATGACATGACCTCTATAAGTAATGATCAACTAATAATAATACAAATAATCCAAACAAATAATAAATAGAATATTTGAAAGTTAAAATGGCTGTTTGAGGTTGCGCTTGTCGATAAAGCACAATTGCCCAATATAAAAATCGTAAATTTAAAAGCGTGACACCAACAAAATATATTTTACCGCACATCCCGATTAATACAGGTAAAAGTGTAACAATAATTAACAAAAAAACATACAACAAAACATGCAGTTTAGTTAATTTTTCACCATAAATAACCGGAAACATTGGAATTTCAATTTTTTGATAATCATTTAAACGGTGAAGTGCTAAAGCCCAAAAATGCGGAGGCGTCCAAACAAAGATAATTAAAACCAATAAAAGTGCTTCTGGATCAATGTGATTAGTGATGGCCGTCCAGCCTAGTAAAGGGGGCGCTGCACCTGCTAACCCTCCAATGACAATATTTTGAGTGGTGGCTCGTTTTAAAAATCCAGTATAAATACCTGCATAGCCAATGAGACTTAAAAAAGTCAAACCTGCAGTTAAAGGATTGACCACATAATATAAAATACCTTCCCCGACTAGGGCCATGATAAAAGAGAATACGAGCACTTGAATCGGTGTCACACGCCCTTTAACAACAGGTCGATTTTGTGTTCTTTGCATTTTGGCATCAATGTGACAGTCCAATAAATGGTTAATCGCTGCCGCACTTCCAGCACATAAAGAAATACCTACTAAGGTGGCAATTAATACCAACCAAGACCAAGATGTACGCGGAGCGAGCAACATCCCAACAACTACGGTGACTAACATTAATGCCACTACACGGGGCTTACTTAACTCCCAATAATCTTTAACCACTCGTGTTAAAGCGAATAAATTACTTTGAATCATACATCGGCCTACAAACAACTAAATTAAATAACAAGACAATACTACCTAAAACTAAAGCCCCCACTCCGTTATGAAGTACCGCTGCAGAAATCGGTAACAAATATACTACATTGACAATGCCCAATACCACTTGTAATGCAATTAAACCCATAATCAACAAAATTATTTTTCTTAGGTATGTGACTTTTTGAGCGATGACCATTGATAAAATAGACCAATATAAAACCACCAATAAAGCCCCCAATCGGTGCACCCATTGAATAGTCATTCTGACATCAATATCCAATAAGCCACCTTGATAATTCGGGCCAATTTGATGGAAAAAATCAAATGCTGCAGACCCGTTTAAAGGTGGTAGCCACTGACCATTACACATCGGAAAACCTAAACAAGAGATACCTGCATAATTTGAGCTGACCCAACCGCCTAACGCCACTTGAACAAAAACCAAGACCATGCCTAAAAAGACATATTTTTTAATACACGGTAAATCAATGATAATTTTATCCATCAATTGCGCTCGAATAGCTACCAATGAAGAAAAAATCAAAAAGCCTCCAAGCAAATGTCCCATGACCACAATTGGCAATAATTTTAATGTCACCGTCCACATCCCTAATGCGGCTTGAAATCCTAAGAGGAAAAGAAGTGTCCACTGTAACTTTCCAGACACGAGACCAAAAAAATTAATATTAAAGCGTAAAATAGATAAAATACCGATAACAGTCAGTAATAAAGACCCTGCTAAATATCGATGCAACATCTCAGTCCAAGCTTTTGTTGACTCCACAATCGCATGTGGATAATCCTGCTGAACTACATCTTCGGCAGGCATCACCAGATGCCCGTAACAACCCGGCCAATCAGGACAACCCAATCCTGCGTCAGTTAAACGAGTGTATGCACCTAATAATAAAACACACCATGCTAAAACAATTGCAATATTCACTACATTTTTTAAGGCATTTTTAGACATAAACATTCCTTATTTCACTAAAACTTGAAGATCATGGTAAGCTTTCTTAGAATCTAAATTCAAAGGATACATCAAAATCGATTGATGCTTTGCATCAAACAATACAATGGGATGTTCCTTAAACATTTGATTCCATTCACCCACTTGAGCTTGAGGAATCGTTTGATAATACATATTCCATTCTTTTAATTGCTGCTTTAAGACCTTGGAGACTTGTATTCCCTCTGGTTGTAAAAGAACGATATCTAAATTAAAGACTTTACGCCCCATCGCTAGACGAATTCGACCAAGTTGGTCTAATTGAGCAATACACTCTTTAGAACAGGTGAACTCATGCCAATAAACAAGCTGCCAGGGTCTTGCCTGCTTTTCATTGAACTGCCAATGCATTTTAGGAGCCCACTGACCATAATTTGTTGATGAAAAATTACGTAATAGATCTGGGTGTAAAAATACATAAAATGCCGCAAAAAAAGGTAAAGAAAAAATGAACACCATAACTAAAATACTAAGATACTTTTTTAAAATATTTTTTTGCATTTATATAAACTCGCCATATTAAAATGATGCCAATGACTGCTGCCATTACAAACCACTGAAGCGCATAAGCACGGTGCCTTTCAGGCTTAACCGTCACAACAGGCCATTCTCGCTTCATCTGACTATCCGATGAGGGATTTAATCGAAGCACCCACTTTTGTAAAGATGTATCTACTATTTTTTCTAATTCTTCAAAGTTAAGCGATTCTACCACATAACTTTGACCTTGTTGATGATCAACTATCTGCCCTAATCGAATACTTTGCTGGGGCGGATAATAAACTCGACCCTGCCACTGCGTTTGCAAAGGCCTATCTATCTTTGGCAAAGAATTTCTATCGTTTCCTGCGGGAAGCCATCCTAAATCTACCAACAGCAGGCTGCCATCAGAAAGTTTCACAGGAACTAAAACATTAAAACCAATTTGATGCTGATAAAATTGATTATCCAAATAAAAATTTTTTTTAAATAACCGCCCTTTGACCGATATGGCTTGATAGGGTTTTGGTTTTGGATCTTTTGCCTTCCAGGTTTGAGGGCTTTGCTCTTGCATGAACTGATATTGCTGCAAAATCTCTTCTTTTTGTTGTGCTCGAAATAGTTGCCAATAACCTAATTTCATCAACCCGAATAAGATTAGCACTAAAATCAAATATTCTATAAAAGGATAGATGAATATTTTAATAAAATTGGTTAAACTCTTAGTCATAATCTTCAAACCTTCATACCCGATAAGAGTATATCAAATGTTAGCCAAAATCATTATTATTTTTATTCTATTTGCTATTTTTTTTGCATTAGGTGGCAGTTTATATTACTTGGTCAAAGATGGAAACCAAGGTTTAAAAACCGTCAAAATGTTAACATGGCGCATATTATTAACTATTGGTTTATTCATTTTTCTGGGTGTTGCAAGTCATCTGGGCTGGATTCAACCACATGATATTTTACCTCCAGGAACTGCACATGAACAAGCATAAATTACTCATCTGGCTGATTTTATTTCACTCTTCTGCAATTTTTGCTGACTCTATTGCCCACTTTATGGGAATTGCGCAAAATATTCCAAGAATGGAAATGAAAGCTGACTCTAGTTCTCAGGCTTGGGCGCGCTCTGCTCGAAATATCCTCTTACTAACTGGGGAAAGTATTTGGGAAAGTTTAAAAATTGCTAACCAAAACTCTGCTCAACTGGGTAATCCACTTTTTTGCGTACCCGCTGAACAAAATATGACTGCAGAAAAAATGTATGATTTAATTCAAGGGTCTTATCAAAAATTAAATTTAAGTGTAGAAGATCAAAATCAAATGACTGTTGCACAAGTTGCTTTGCGTGGCTTAGAAGACCTTTATCCCTGTCAAGCCAGAACCTCTCGCTCACCTCAAATTACTGTACATCAAAAAGGTGAGGGAGTGGCTCAAAAAATGCTGCATGTCTCAGGATTGTGAAAATTCTTCAAATGCGGCAACTGCTTCTGCTGCATACATTAATGAAGGCCCGCCACCCATATAAATAGCCATGCCTAAGGTTTCCATAAATTCTTCACGACCTGCATTGAGTTTGACCAAAGCTTGGGCATGAAAACCAATACAGCCATCACAACGATTAGCAACCGCAAGCGCCATAGCAATTAATTCTTTAGTCTTTTTATCTAAAACGGCATCTTTTGTTGCAGCTTGCGCCATTTGAGAAAATCCCGCCATCACATCTGGGATTTCTTTTCTAATTTTGGCTAATTCGCCACTTAAGTATTGGGTATAATCATGATAACTTTTTGTCATTTTATTCTCCTTTATTCAAATTCCAGCGATAGTATTCTAGATAAAAAATTCCATGAAATGAAAGCATTAAAGAAAAGCTTTTAACTGGTATATGGATTTTCTCAATATTTTGTTTAGCCATTTGCAGTGTTTGTCTTTTCGCTATCGTCACATGGGGTACAAATTTATGTGTGTCTTGTGCTTGAGGTAACTGTTTGACGAGAGCCTCTAAACTTTTGGGAACCACTTGGGCTTTTAAAACCAAACAATGCGCCCGACGCCACTGTTCACAGACATCCAAAATTAAGTCAAAAGCTGCAATATTTTGAATGTCATCCCCTTTTTGCTTTAAAGACTTCAGTTGGGCAGTCGTTTGATGGCCAAGATAGGCCAATGTAACATGTAAATTATTAAAAGGCTCTAGCTCATCTACGGATAAACCCAGCTCAAGAGCAGTTTTTAAACATTGTTGTTGCAGACTTGCATCATCAAGATATAAGGCAAAAAAACAATTGAATTCAACATTGAATGGATAAAGGCTTGAAATTGCCATTTGTCGTAAAGATTGATAAATAACCTGACTAATGATTTGCCTACGGCTACCTTTCAAATGAAATACCTGACACGCTAGTGCATGATCTGGCGCTTGCCACGCCATATAGACCTCCCCAACATCATCTCCCTCAGGTCCTGCAAAGCCTGTGATAGCCAAGCGAAAAAAGTTTTCGTGCCCAAGCCCTTGGAGCATCGCCAAAGCACAGGCTTGACTCACAGCACCTTCATTTTTGAGCAATTCATCCGAAACATTTAAATATTGAATTTTAGCTTCATTGGAATAAGTTACCAGTCCAAAATTAAACCATTTAGAGCTGCCAGACAATGAAGTTAAAGTGGAAGCTAAGCCGCCACCAGTACAAGACTCGGCTAAAGCGACTTGCCATTTTTTGTGAATCATCAAATCAGCAATGAAAGGAATGAGCTTTGCAATGCGCTGATGAATATCCATCACAAAATATCCTGAAAAAATGCCCGCATGGCCTCATATGATTTTTTAGCCGTCTGTGGTTGATAAACTGTTCCTAGACTCGAATCATGTGCGTTGGGATTGGTAAAAGCATGCACGGTATTGGAGTACATATTCACCTGAAATTGGGCTTTATTTTGTTTCATTTCTTCGCAAAACACTATCACATCTTGTGGACTTACCATCGTGTCATCATAACCATGTAAAATCAAAATTTGTGCTTTTATCGCGTCTGTCACACATTCTGGCGCACCTTTCAAAATACCATGAAAACTGGCTACACCTTTAAGATTAGCCCCCATACGAGCCAAATCTAAAACACAAAGACCGCCAAAACAAAAACCAATTGCGCCAATTCGATTGGCATCAACAGCACTAGATTTTTTTAATTGTTCTAAGCCAAGATGCACGCGCTGTCTTAAATATGCCCTGTCATTGACAATTGAGGCCATCAAAGCTTGTTTTTCTTCATTCGACTCACCAACACGTCCATGACCATACATATCAACAGAAAAAGCAACATATCCTTGTTTAGCCAACTCAATGGCTTTGTTTTGATATAACTCATTTAATCCAGCCCAGTCATGGACAATCAACATACCTGGTAAAGTCTTTCCACCCTCAGGATAGGCAACAAATCCAATGAGTTTTTCCCGCTCATGAAAATATTCAATTTTGTGACTCACGACTGCCACCATTCACATCTCCCTAATCTAGTGTATTACGATAACGTTTATAAGCTATAGACATCACAACCATCATGAAAGCTAAAATATATAATAAATCGGGATAGATTTGAGCCCAACCATTCCCTCTTAAGACTATCCCTCTGACAATGACTAAAAAATGCGTCAGCGGTAAGCAATTACCAATCATTTGTGCCCAAGTAGGCATACCCTGAAAAGGAAACATAAAGCCCGATAATAAAATTGAAGGTAAAAAGAAAAACATTGCGCTTTGCATGGCTTGTAATTGATTGGTTGCAAGCGTTGAAAAGGTCAAACCCATGGCCAAATTGGCACAGATAAATGGAAAACACATCAAAAATAATAATATAAATGAACCATGCATGGGTAGATGAAATAATAGACGTCCCAGTAATAAAATAAATGATACCTGAATATAGCCGACACAGGCATAAGGCAAAATTTTTCCAATCATCACCTCTAGTGGCTGCAAAGGTGTTGACAGCAACAACTCCATGGTGCCTCGCTCAAACTCACGCGTAATCGCCAAAGCGGTCACCACCACCATCGTCATCGTCAGCACAACTCCCATTAAACCAGGTACAATATGAAATGCGGTATTCACTTCTGGGTTAAAAGCAGATAGAACCACTGTTTTATACACACGATTTTCTGCAGGCAAACTTAGGAATCTAAAGCGATCACGCCCAACAATTTGAGATAATTCATTAAAAACAGAAGCAGGTCTGCCGGCTGCAATGGGGTCACTGCCATCGACTAATAATAAAATAGAAGGTTGTAAACCTTTAACTGCATCACGATAAAAATTTGGTGGAAAATAAACTACAAACTTAACTTGATTAGTGTGTAACATCTTTTTTGCTTCAACTAAAGACGTTCTTTTTTTTATAAATTTAAAATATTGGGATTGTTCCATTCGCTGCAAAATATCTTGGGCAATAGGATTGGGTTGTTGCATAACAACCGCTGCAGGTAAATGTTTGGGATTTAGATCAATTGCAAATCCAAATAAAATCAGCTGAATGAGTGGGATGCCAATCATCATCGCAAAGGTTGCCTTATCACGGCGCATTTGCATAAATTCTTTTTTGATGACTGCAAATAAGCGCGGCCAAGAGATCAGGTTCATTTTATTTTTGTCCTAATGCAATAAAAGCATCTTCAAGACTGGAGCTAATCATTTCATATTGAAAAGATTGGGTCTGACTCAATTTTTTTAATTCTTTTTCAATTTTTTGAGCCTCATAACAACATACATGAAAATGCCGACCAAACCAAGCAGCCTGAACCACGCCTGGCAAATTCTTCAAATTATGTAACAATTGAGCGCTTAAATCTCCACTGATTAAAAAAGTCATCAATCCCGTTGCACTGATGACATCAGAGACTCTACCTTGAACAATCACCTCTCCATCCGATAAATAGGCTAATCGATGACAACGTTCAGCTTCATCCATATAATGGGTCGACATCAAAGTAGTCACTCCTTTAAGACTCAACTGATGAATCAGGTCCCAAAAATCGCGACGTGCTAAGGGGTCAATACCTGCGGTGGGTTCATCTAATAATAATAATTGAGGGTCATGAATCAAACAGGTCGCTAAAGCAAGTCGTTGTTTCCATCCACCTGATAATTCACTCGCTAGCTTTTTGGAATGCGGCAAGAGACCTAATTCATCCATTACAGCAATAATTTTATCTGAGGCATGAAAAACGGCATAAACCTCTGCAATAAACTCTAAATTTTCTAAAACAGTTAACTCTTGATACAGACTAAATTTCTGTGGCATATATCCTACATGCCGTTTGATTTCACGCGATTGAGATAAGACATCAAAACCAATACAGGTTCCTTGTCCACTATCTGGAGTTAATAAACCACAAATTAAGCGAATAGATGTGGTTTTTCCACTGCCGTTTGCCCCTAAAAATCCAAAGACTTCCCCTTGATAAACATGAATATCTAAGCTTTTTACAACAGGCTTTCCTGCAAAAGATTTAGTTAGTTTTTTTACATCAATGGCTAAAGGCTTATTCATAAGCGCACATCAATGGGTTGACCAAGAATGAAATGGGTTTGTTCGAGCGGTTTAGCTCGTATCCGAAAGACCAATTCTTCCTGATGTTGCTGGGTATAAAGCACAGGCGGCATGTATTCTGCTGTTTGACTAATATAATTAATTTCAGCGGGTAGCCATTTTTTTCCACCATAATATTGATATTCAATAGATTGATTAAGCGATATCTTTGCAACATCATCAGCTGAAACAAAAAACTCAATGAAATTATTTTCTGGCAAAACCACACTCATCACTGGTTTATTAGCCGGAATTAATTCCCCAATGGAATAAAAAACATCAAATACATAACCATCGCGAGGCGCGCTGACTTGCTTATGCTCTAAATACCACTTTAACTCCTGCAAATGAATAGAAGATGCTTTTTGGGTTTGACTTTGAGCTTTAATTTGATAAAGGCGTGCACCCATATGAGCTAATTTCAAATTTTCTTCTAATTGTTTTTTTTGAAATTGTAATTCTTCTACCATCTTTTGATTGGTATAAAGTGTATCAACATCTACGTATTGTTTATCTTTTAATAATAATAATCGTTCATAATGTTTTTTAGTTCTATCAATACTTTGATTAATTTGATGAATTTGAAATTCAATTGCTGCAATTTCTGGTTTTCGACGAGGCCTTTTGAGATCTTTTAGAATACTCTTAGATTGTAACAATTGAAAGTAAGCCGCTTGATAATTGGCTTCATCCGGCATAGCATCCAATTGATAAAGAACTTGGTCTTTTTTGAAAGACTCACCTTTAGAAATAAACTTTTGTTTGAAATAACCTTGAGAGGGGGATGACAGATAAAGATATATAGTATCGGTATAACCAGAAAAATAAGATTTAGGCCGCCATTTGCATGCAGCAAAACAAGAAACAACCATGATAATAATTATAATTCCGATACGTTTTGACAAGTAAACAACCTAAAAGAATGATTCTTATTAGTCTAAATTTGAAAGCAAATAAATACAAGCATTCTCAATTTAAACTCGAATAATAAAAAAAGGAGTCAAAATGAAAATGGTCATTTGGGGTAGTATCATGTCCCTAAAGAAAGTAGCCTATCCAATATATAGAGAAGAACCTAAGAAATATTGTCAAATAAGCTTATTAGGTTCTACCAAGATCTGCCTTAATTCTTAAAAATAATTTTTCAGTGTAAGGAATGGAAAAAATTAAACTACTTTGAGGGTGATTTGATAACCTGGCGAAATGAAAAATAAGGATGAAAAATTTGGAGAAAACCCTAATATTTTTTTTAAAAATAATGATAGTGGGTGTGCGACAGGAGTTATTGAGTAAATTCCCTCTGAGTATTTCAAGAATCATTCCATAGACTTTGTTTTTTGCATTTATAGGTTAATGAATGTTTATGCAGAAAATACTGACAAGGTTAACATATTTTATCAATAAAGCATAAAAGGCATAATATTTGAAAGGGTATAGATTAATGAAATAACAAAAAAAGAACCTGGCGATGACCTACTTTCAC
>DNMA01000164.1:0-3467 GCA_003489505.1 Legionellales bacterium
TTAACAGATTAAAATTGGAGTAAATTATGTCAGATATTATTGGTATCGATTTAGGAACCACCAACTCTTGTGTGGCAGTCATGGAAAGTAATGGTAAAGTTCGCGTGATTGAAAATGCCGAAGGCGGGCGCACAACGCCATCGATTGTTGCGTATACCCCAGAAGGTGAGATTTTAGTCGGACAAGCTGCAAAAAGACAAGCAGTGACCAATCCACATAATACTTTATTTGCGATTAAGCGATTAATTGGTCGTCGTTTTGAAGACCCTATCGTGCAAAAAGATATCAAAATGGTTCCTTACAAAATCGCTAAAGCAAATAACGGTGATGCTTGGGTTGAAGTGATGAATGATAAGAAAGCACCTCCTCAAGTTTCAGCTGAAGTTTTACGTAAAATGAAAGAAACTGCTGAAGCCTTCTTAGGCCGTGAAGTGAAAGAAGCTGTTATTACGGTTCCTGCTTACTTTAATGACTCTCAGCGCCAAGCAACCAAAGATGCTGGACGTATTGCCGGTCTTGAAGTCAAACGTATCATCAACGAACCCACCGCAGCTGCATTAGCTTATGGTATGGATAAAAAACGTGGTGACTCTGTTATCGCAGTTTATGACTTAGGTGGTGGTACTTTCGATATTTCGATTATTGAAATTGCAGAAGTTGATGGTGAACACCAGTTTGAAGTATTAGCAACCAATGGTGATACCTTCTTAGGTGGTGAAGACTTCGACTTGGCTTTAATTGAATACTTGGTGGGCGAATTCAAAAAAGATACCGGTATTGATTTACACAATGATGCATTAGCTTTACAACGTTTAAAAGAAGCAGCTGAAAAAGCAAAAATCGAATTATCTTCTGCACAACAAACAGACCTGAATCTGCCTTACATTACAGCAGATGCTTCTGGCCCCAAACACATGAACATCAAATTAACTCGTGCCAAATTAGAGTCATTGGTTGAAGGTTTAGTACAACGTACGATAGCGCCTTTAAAAACAGCTTTAAAAGATGCAGGCAAATCAGTTTCACAAATCGATGATGTGATTTTAGTCGGTGGTCAGACTCGTATGCCTTTGGTACAAAAAGTTGTTGAAGAATTCTTTGGTAAAGAACCTAGAAAAGACGTAAATCCTGATGAAGCGGTAGCAGTCGGTGCTGCGATTCAAGCAGCGGTACTTTCTGGTGATGTGAAAGATATTTTATTATTAGACGTGACTCCACTTTCATTAGGGATTGAAACCTTAGGTGGCGTGATGACGAAGTTAATTGAAAAAAACACCACCATCCCAACCAAAGCGCAACAAGTCTTCTCAACTGCTGATGATAATCAAACAGCAGTGACTGTACATGTTTTACAAGGTGAGCGTGAACAAGCCTCTGCTAACAAATCTTTAGGTCGTTTTGATTTATCGGATATTCCAGCAGCACCGCGCGGCGTACCACAAATTGAAGTGGCATTTGATATCGATGCGAATGGTATCTTAAACGTATCTGCGAAAGATAAAGCAACTGGTAAAGCACAATCGATTGTGATTAAAGCATCCAGTGGTTTAAGTGATGAAGAAGTACAATCCATGATTGATGATGCTAAAGCACATGTTGAAGATGACAAAAAATTCAAAGAAATGATTGAATTACGTAACAAAGCTGACAGCATGATCCATAATTCAGAAAAATCTTTAAAAGATTTAGAAGCAGAACTCAGTGCTGATGAAAAAACCAATATTGAAAATGCAATTTCTGAACTTCGCGAAGCGATCAAAGGCTCAGATCAAGCTTTAATTGAAGAAAAGCTCAATGCTTTAACAGAAGTTTCTTCAAAAATGGCTGAACGAATTTATGCAAAACAAGCTCAAGCTGGACAAGCAGCACCTGAAGCAGCAGATGCAGAACAAAAACCAGATGAAAGCGTTTTAGATGCTGAATTCGAAGAAGTGAAGGATGATAAGAAGTAATGTCTAAACAAGATTTTTATGAGGTTTTAGGGGTCAGTCGTTCTTCGACTGACGCCGAAATTAAAAAAGCCTATCGTAAAATGGCGATGAAATATCATCCCGATCGAAATCCGGATAACAAAGAAGCTGAAGAAAAGTTTAAAGACGTTCAAAAAGCTTATGAAATCCTATCTGACGCTAAGAAAAAAGCCGCTTATGATCAATTCGGCCATGCAGGGGTTGACTCTAGCATGGGTGGCGGTGGTGGATTCGGTGGTTTTGGTGGTTTCGGAGATGTCTTTGAAGATATTTTTGAAAACATTTTTACCGGTGGTCAAGCCAGAGGTCATGGTGGACATCAAACCCATGCTCAGCGTGGTGCTGATTTACAAATGGGTTTGGAGCTTTCTTTAGAAGAGGCGGCTGCTGGTAAAACTGTCGAAGTGGATGTCTATCATCACGAATCTTGTAAGACTTGTACTGGAAGTGGCGCTAAACCTGGAACTTCTCCCAAAAAATGTGGAACTTGCCAAGGCATGGGACAAGTTCGAATTCAACAAGGTTTTTTCTCGATTCAACAAACTTGTCCTGCCTGTCATGGTCAAGGTCAAGTCATTGTCGATAAATGTAGTGACTGCCGAGGTGATGGCCGTGTTCGGATGCCAAAAAAATTAACGGTTAAAGTTCCAGCGGGTGTCGACGATGGTGACCGAATTCGTTTATCGGGCGAGGGCGATGCTGGTTATTTTGGTGGCCCAAGTGGTGACTTGTTTGTTCAAATTCGTGTGAAAAAACATCCTATCTTTGAACGTCATCATAATGATTTACATTGTGAAGTGCCCATTGATTTTGTGACAGCCGCAATAGGTGGCACCATTGAAGTCCCCACACTTTCTGGTAAAGTATCATTAAAAATTCCTGCAGAAACTCAAACAGGTAAAGTATTTCGTCTGCGTAGCAAAGGAATGACTTCAGTCAGAACCAAAGCCGAAGGTGACTTGTTATGTAGAGTTGCGGTTGAAATTCCAATTAATTTAAATGCCAAGCAAAAAGAGTTGTTACAAGAATTTCAAAAAACTTTAGGAAGTTCAAATCAAAACCATACACCCAAGTGGACCAATTGGTTTGATAATGTCAAAAAATTCATTGATGGTTTAAAACCATAATTCAATAAGGAGTGTTTTCAGTAGAAAACACTCCACTTCTCACTTCAATTACTTTTTTTCTTGATAAATAAAAAATAAACTTTTTTTGTGATAAAATTGTGCAAATAATTTAATCAAGACTCAAATGCTTTTGTTCAAAGCTTACATGCAGAATTATTTCCTGTCCAAAAACAAAAATCTGCACCTGTGAGACCATCTTTAGTAGATTCTTCTTTCTTTCCACCTGCTATTACAGATTCGGCATATTCTAGTTCTGAAATACGTCTAACCGTTATTCCGCACCCCTTAAATTGAATTAATAATTTACAGTTTTTTTTAAAGTTCTTGACAGCAGATCTGGATTTTGATCTTATACTCCCCTTTGGGAGTT
>DNMA01000164.1:3861-4627 GCA_003489505.1 Legionellales bacterium
TATGTCAAGAAGTTGGCATTGCTGAAATAATCGATAAACTTATCCCAAGCTCTGCAAATGATAAAATTATCAGTACCGGCAAATGTCTTGAAGCCATGATTTTAAATGGTCTCGGTTTTACAGGCCGAACATTACACATGTATTCCCAATATTTTGAAGACAAACCGATTCAAAGACTTCTAGGCATCGATATAAAAGCTGAACAAATCAATGATGATGCACTAGGTCGATGCCTTGATAAATTGTTTGAGAATGATGTCAGTGATATTTACCAGCATCTTGGTGAAGCTGTAATAAAATATCTCGGCTTGCCATGTGAAGCGATTAATATTGATACAACAAGCTTTCATGTCGATGGCGAATATAGTGTAGATGATGATTTTACTGGTATTCGTTTAACCAAAGGTTATAGCCGGGACCATCGACCGGAGCTTAATCAAGTGATATTAAATTTAATCACTGAAAATCAAGCAGGTATCCCTGTGTATATGAAAGCCCATAGTGGTAACAAAAATGATACAGAAACATTTAAGAAGCTCATTAAGTCACATATTTCAAGTTTAAAAGCAGCACAAAAATCTCGTTATTGGATAGGTGATTCAGCACTCTACGTAGCTGAAACAATTAAAGCGATACATGAGCAAAAACAATTTTTTATTACCCGGGTTCCTCAAAAAATAGTTGAAGTTAAAGAACTGATTTCTCAATTAGACACACTGAGTTTTGAAGACTTAAATAATGGATATCGAGCGGCATTTGTTGAATC
>DNMA01000163.1 GCA_003489505.1 Legionellales bacterium
ATGCTCCAACCAGTCATTCGAGAGAGTTTTATCTGGATTGGCTGATGAAGGTATGGCGACAGGCTTTACTCTTAATACATATTCGTGGTTTAGAGCAAAAAAATATACCCGATGATGTTTTTCGTCGACAAATGCGTTTATCTGACTGGCAGGAAATCATCAACCCAGACCTACAAACCACCTCTTTTTTTGCTGGGGGGCACGCCGCATCCCATACTTTATCGCTTTCTCCAAGTGATTCACAATTCTTTGATATACAAGCGCAATATCTAAAAAGCTTATCAGCCCCATCAAAATCCAACTGGTATTTTTCATGGCTTAATTTCCCTGCTCAACAAATTTCAAACTACTTATATGAAAGCTGGGAATTTTTTAAAACCAATCCCAGTTCGGAAAATTTTAAATATTTTTATGAAACCTTATTGGCTGCAAAATTACTTTATCAAGAACAAAAAAAATCGACTTTCCTAAGAATTGATTATTGGTTTCCAAGCTTAAACATTCTCTTGCCATGGCTGGAGTTAGAACAAAAACTCAGTAACCAATTACAAATCCAAAATATTCATCAATTAGCAGACAAAAATTTTACTGCGGTAGAGCAAACTTTGGCAGCACCCTTGGATAAACTTTTCTCGGTGATTAACCCCAAAGAATATTTAGCCACCACACCTTCTCTAAAACATTTTTTATTAACACTTAAAAATTTCTTAATTTCATTATGGAATCGATTCATGTTGTTCTTTTATCCGGAGCCTAAAAAACATTATGACCGTATCCAATCCAACATTATACAATTTAAAAATCAAAAAAATTTGCAAAACCTTAAGAAACTTCATGAAAGTTTTAGTGACTTTTTAAGTTTTTACTACCAAATGGAAACTGCCCCTTGGTATTTTATTCCCAAATATTATTGGAAAATGCAATTGAATACCTGGAAAAAAGAAATTGAATCTTACTTTAGTGATTTACCTCAAGAAATTGATTCCTCTAAGGCCTTTACTAGCTGGTTGAATGATTGCTCTATCCATGCAGACTTTCGCTTAAAATGCTTAGGCCATCTGCTGCACCAAGAAGAAACCTTAACGCGTCAACAAAGTTTTTTTACCAATTTATGTACTACAGACAAGATTTTGATGACACTTCATCGCCAATATTTAGAAACCTCACCCGATCATACCGATATCAAATTGCATGAGTTTGGTCGATTTTTCAAAAAAGAATTACAACAAAAGTGGATGTCTACTTTTCATACTGGCGAAGCTGCCAATAAACCACTCAGTGATAAGATGGCAAGCCAAAGCGAATATACGGAATTGGCTAAAAATATGATTGGAAAACACATTCAAAACCAGCTTTCTCAGTCGCAACTCCTTAAACCCAGCATTCGGTTAAGAATACTGGAAAATGAGTTAAGCGACACTGAGAGAAACCGAGAATTCTTACCTTTATTAAGAAAAGCCTAAAAAATTAGGCTTTAATTTTGGCTTTGGGTTTTAATTTCCAGCCTAAAATACTTTTTTGACGATTAGGCGTTAGCGTTAATGCATGTGCTGGCGCATCTTCACGGATAGTCGAGCCCGCTCCAATGGTGGCACCTTCGCCTATTACTACGGGTGCAACCAATTGAGTATCAGAACCAATAAATACATGATCATGAATGATGGTTTGATGTTTATTCACCCCATCATAATTACAAGTAATGGTGCCACAACCAATATTGACATGCTTGCCAATGCTGACATCGCCTAAATAACTCAAATGAGAAGCTTTGGAATACTCACCCATCTGGGCATTTTTTGTTTCAACAAAATTGCCAATTTTACAATGAGCGTCTAACTGTGTTCCTGGACGTAGGCGCGCAAAAGGGCCCACTTCACAATCATCACCAATGACTGCATTTTCTATCACGCTATGCGCTTTAATTTTTACATTGTTACCAATTATGGCATCTTTGATGACACAATTTGGACCAATCGATGAGTGTTGACCTATTTGCACATGTCCTTCAAAAATAACATTCACATCAATAAAGACATCGGAGGCGCTTTCTAATTGACCACGAATATCGAGCCTTTGTACATCAACAATTTGCACACCGGCATCCATCAATTGAGTTGCCAAATGCTCTTGCCAATCGCGCTCTAATTGATTCAATTGCACAAGAGTATTGACCCCTTGAACCTCAAATAAATGATTGGGCTCAATACTTGCAATCTTTTGACCTTCTTGTACTGCAAACTCAATGATTTTGGTTAAATAATATTCACCAGAAGCATTGTTAGTAGACAACATTGGTAACCAGCGTTTTAAATCTTTGGCACGAACCGAGCAAATACCCGTATAAATCTCATGAATATTTTTTTGTTCGGCACTCGCATCTTTTTCTTCAACGATCGCTGAAATATCACCTTGTGCATTTCTTACAATTCGGCCAAAGCCAAAAGGATTAGGTAATTTAGCAACCAGTAACACCATAGAAGCATCAACGACACTTAAAGCCTGTAAAGTTTCAAGCTGGGTCAAGGGAACATCGCCTGATAAAATTAAAACTCGGGCATCATCGGCAATATGAGGCATAGCTTGCAAAACAGCATGACCTGTACCCAATTGCAACTCTTGGACCACCCAATTGACAGGTAAATCGCTACTAGATTGTTTGATGAGTTCAGCCTCATGCCCCACCACCACATGCACCGCATCCGTGCCTAAAGTCATCGCCGTTTGCGTGATATGCTTGAGCATCGGCTTTCCTGCCAAATGATGTAAAACTTTAGGGCGTCGAGTTTGCATTCTCTTGCCGCGACCTGCGGCAAGAATAACAACATGCAGTGGATGAGTTAAAGACATATTTCACCGTATTTTTTATTAATTATTTATCGAGTAGTTTATGAGGCAGACTTTCATGACGACCTGCTGGAGTGACAATCAGGTAGTTTAATTTACGCTGCAATTCTTTAATACGACTAGAACCAGCATAAGTTAAACCTGAGCGCAGACCACCAACGATATCGGCAATAATTTGGTCTGCTTCTTCACGATAAGGAACTTCTGTTGCAACACCCTCAGATGTTTTCCATTCATGCATTTGACCAATAAAATCTTCTTGTGCCTCTTTAGAAGCCATACCGCGATAAGCTTTGACTTTTTCACCATTCGATTTGGTAATGACTTTACCAGGTGTTGGCTCAGTACCCGCCAGCATTCCACCAATCATCACAAAATCCGCACCAAAAGCTAAAGCTTTCACAACATCACCTGCCGTACGAATACCACCATCGGCAACAATTGAGCGGTCAGTTCTTGCGCAATCTTGAATACAAGTTAACATGGGAACACCAAAGCCGGTTTTAATTCGAGTTGAACACACCGAACCACCACCGATGCCTGCCTTAATAATGTCCGCACCACAAGATGCCAAGTAGTCAGCGCCAGCATAAGTTGCCACATTGCCTGCCATAATACATTGATCAGGCAATAACTTTCTTAAAGATTTAAGCGTTTTACCAACATATTTTGCATGCGCATGAGCCACGTCAATCACAAAATATAAAGCACCTGCATCTCTTAAAGCTTCTGCTCTCTCTAATTCAGAGGTCGTACAACCTATCGACACAAATACTTTGCCAGTACAAGCTTTAAATTCTTTCACATTTTCGTCAATTGACATAAAACGATGAAGGGCACCAATTGCACCTTTACCAGACATAAAATTAGCCATTTTACTACCCGTAATGGTGTCCATATTGGCAGAAATAATGGGTAAATCTAAAGACAACTTTCCTAATCTATCAGTACTGGATGTATCAACCATTCTTCTAGATTCATGATGATTATAGGCAGGAACCAATAACACATCATCATATGTAATTGCCGTTGTTGACATAAAAACTCCTTACAAATGTTCAGCAGCATATTGCGCCAATCTTGAGCGCTCTCCGCGTGAAAGAGTAATATGAGCGCTAAACGGCCACTCTCTCATGCGATGAACTGCAAATGTTAAACCGGAGTTGGTCTCTGATAAATAAGGTGTATCAATTTGCTTGATATCGCCTAGGCAGATAATTTTACTTCCAGGACCCGCTCTGGTGATTAATGTTTTGATTTGCTTTGAAGTGAGATTTTGAGCCTCATCAATGATGATAAAACGTTTTTGAAACGTTCTACCGCGCATAAAATTAAGGGAACGAATTTTAATTTTATTACGTAACAAATCTTCAGTTGCTACTCGACCAAATGAACCACCATCTTGTCGACCATGTAATACTTCCAAGTTATCCATCAATGCACCCATCCAAGGTGTCATTTTTTCTTCTTCAGTTCCAGGCAAAAAGCCAATATCTTCACCCACAGGAATGGTTACCCGTGTCATAATAATTTCATTGTAGATACTGTTATCAAATACCTGAGTCAGACCTGCAGCAATAGTCAATAAAGTCTTACCTGTTCCAGCTGGGCCTTGTAAGGTGACAAAATCGACATCGGGATCTAATAAGAGATTTAAAGCAAAATTTTGTTCATGATTTTTTGCCAATATACCCCAAACCGCATTTTTTTCTACAAAGTAATCTTTTGCTAATTTGATGAGTGCTTCATTTTCCTGTACTTCTTTGACAATGGCTTTAAACGAACCATCTTCACTCAACAAACAATCATTGGGATACCAATCTTTGGTTTGATCTCCAATAATTTTATAAAAAATTTGATTTTGTACCTGCCATGCCTCAATATTTTCACTGTTTGCATCCCAAAAATTACTGGGAAGGATATGCATACCATTATGTAAAAGACTGACATCATCTAAAACTTTATCATTATAATAGTCTTCAGCCAAAATACCAAGAATTGTTGCTTTAATTCTTAAATTAATATCTTTAGAAACAATAATGATCTCTCTTTCTGGGTGTTTTTTTTTCAAACTTAAAGCAATACCTAAAATATGATTATCGGCTTTTTGGCCTGGTAAACTCCCTGGAGGCGTGTCATCCAATAAGTCAGTTTGTAAAAACAAATTCCCCAAAGGCTGATGAGATTTCCCGGTCAGGATTTGATGACTGAGAGGAATTCCTAAATGAATATCTTCAGGTTTATACTGACTTAGTATATCATCTAACATACGATTAGTTTGACGTACGTTTCTAGAAACTTCTGATAAACCGGTTTTATGTTTATCAAGCTCTTCTAATACAACCATAGGAATAAAAATATCATGCTCATGGAAACGATAGATCGCGTTAGGATCGTGCATTAATATATTGGTGTCTAAAACAAATAATTTCGTAGATGCTGTCATATTCAATGATCCTTTTGAAAGTACAACCCCATTTTGTGCATGCATGCGCTGAGAGTCAAGTATTAGTTATTTTTTCTAGAGGAAAAAATCTTAAAAATAATATACAATTTCGTAAAAACAGGTTAAAAAATTATGGCAAAGCAAGAGAAATCCTCACACGGGGAAATCATCTACAACAAAAAAGCAAGATTTGAATATACTATTGAAAAAGAATGGGAAGTCGGATTGGTTTTAGAAGGTTGGGAGGTGAAAAGTTTAAGAGCTGGCCGCATACAATTAGTCGATAGCTATGTCTTGTTAAAAAATGGCGCTGCCTGGCTATTTGGCGCCCAAATTCAACCCTTACCTACGGCATCTACTCACATCCAGCCAGACCCCATTCGTAACCGAAAACTATTGGTGCACGCGCACGAATTAAAACAATGGATAGGTTATATAGAAAGGCAAGGGTATACTTTAATCCCATTAAGCCTTTATTGGAGTGGTAAATGGGTTAAAGCAAAGATTGCCTTAGCCAAAGGTAAGAAAACGCACGATCAACGTGAGGCCATTAAGCAAAGAGAATGGCAAAGAGAACACGCAAGAATTGTAAAAAAAGAGCATCGATAAGCAAAATACGGTGTCAAATAAGGATTGTTAGTTTATAATATGCAATATTGAAAAAATAGGAGTAAATATGTGTGGGATCATCGGTGCAGCTGCCCAACGTGACATTAGCGCAATTTTATTAGAAGGTCTGCGTCGCCTAGAATATCGCGGCTATGATTCAGCAGGCTTAGTCACTATCAATCATGATGGGCAAATGCAACGCTTAAGAACCGAGGGAAAAGTTCAAGCACTTATCAATAAAGCACAAAATAACCCTATACCCGGTTATATCGGTATTGCACACACACGCTGGGCAACTCATGGTCGACCTGCTGAACGCAATGCACATCCATTACTTTCACAACAACAAATTGCTGTGGTGCACAATGGCATTATTGAAAACCACCAAGAGCTTCGTCAACAGCTTACTGAACAAGGTTATGTTTTTGAATCTGAAACCGATACCGAAGTTGCAGCGCATTTAATTCATCACTGTTATCAACAATCAAAGTCTCTTTTAATGGCTGTCCAACAAGCGGCTAAACAAATGAAAGGTGCTTTTGCGCTAGGCGTAGTCCATGTTCATCATCCCGATGAATTAATTGCCATTCGCCAAGGCAGCCCGCTGGTGATTGGCCGCGGCATGAGCGAAAACTTTATTGCTTCTGACCCATTGGCATTAAGCTCTTTTGCACAAAATGTTTCATACCTTGAAGAAGGCGATATCGTACATATGACATCCAACATTTGTAATATTTACGATCAAAATAACAATCTGGTTGAACGAGCCAGCCATCCATTACAAAATGATACAGTGGTTGTATCGAAAGGACCATTTCGCCACTTTATGCTCAAAGAAATTTTTGAACAACCGCAAGTATTGGCTGAAACCCTTTTAGGTCGCAATATCAATCCACATATTTTACGCAAAAGCTTTGGGGTAGAACTCAATGAAATTCTCCCAATAATTGAACAAATTCATATTGTTGCCTGTGGTAGTAGCTATCATGCTGGTTTAATTGCTAAATACTGGATTGAAAATAATACCACTATTGCTGCGCAAGTTGAAATTGCTAGCGAATATCGTTACCGAAATGTGATAGTTAAACCCAATACTTTATTAATTACCATTTCACAATCTGGTGAAACTGCCGATACCTTAGCCGCTCTTCGCAAAGCACAACAATCCAATTATTTATCCAGCTTAGCAATTTGTAATGTGGCTAGTAGCACCCTAGTCAGAGAATCCAAAAGTGCTTTTCTAACCCGCGCTGGCGTTGAAATTGGTGTAGCCTCTACTAAAGCTTTTACCACTCAGCTTCTCGCCTTATTAATGTTAACTGCAGCCCTTGCTTCAGATGACAAAGCGCAAGAAATTTGTGATGAATTACAAAACGTTGCAAAAATTTCTGAGGCTTGCTTAGAACTGGATAATACCATTCAGACTTACGCACAAAAATTTACACAAAAACAACATACTCTATTTTTAGGTCGAGGGATTCATTTTCCAGTTGCGCTAGAAGGCGCTTTAAAGTTAAAAGAAATCTCCTATATTCATGCTGAAGCCTATCCTGCCGGGGAACTCAAACATGGGCCCTTAGCGCTGGTTGACGAGAATATGCCTGTCGTTGTTGTGGCTCCAAAAGATGACTTAATGGAAAAGCTTCATTCAAATGTACAAGAAGTTCAAGCTCGTGGTGGTAAAATCATCATTTTTGCTGACCCCAGCTGGCCGAAAAATGAATTTGGTGAACAAGTAGATGTCATTACCATACCAACTTGCTCAAGCATCATTGCGCCGATTATCTACAGTATTCCTATGCAACTATTGTCTTATTATGTTGCTGTTGCAAAAGGGACTGATGTCGATCAACCCCGGAATCTAGCTAAATCCGTAACCGTAGAATAAACTTTTAATAAGAGGACGCCTTCAAGAAATGGTTAATACAGCTGCACAAGAAAAATTTGGTTTAATGTCTCAAGTTACCGGTCTATCTGTTTCACAAGCTAAAGCCTGTGATAAAATGTTGAATCAAAGCCAATCTCTTCCTTTTTTAAAGCTCTATGCCCTTGAAGAGGCTCAAGGTTTATCGACCCAGCAATGGATTAAAGCTTATCGTTTTAAAAAGGAATACGATTATCTTGTCAGTCTGACTCAGCCGCAAGAACTTGAACAACTCCTCAAAACTCATGATAAATTTTTGCCTTATGATAGTTTGCTTCCTCATCACATCAGCATTCCTAATGTTATGAAACCTTACGACCAAGAGCTTTTATTAACACTTGCAAAAAAAATGATTGCAAACCCTGGTCTTAGTTTTGAAGAAGTAACCCAAGAAATTCAAGATAAAGACCCAGAGCAAATCTGTATTGCAATGCAATACGCTTTGGCAATTGATTTATTGAAAAACCCTCAAATTCTTCATGAGCTTCGAGAAAAATTATGGCATGAAGGAAGCTTTAAACTTCGCCCTGCACAAAAAAATCAAGCTCAAACTCAAGCGCTTGAAGCGCAATGGCCAAAACCTATAGCGCTCATCAAAAAAATTTCACCCGAATTATTTCTTAAATTCTGGCAAGCTAAAAAACATCATGGCGTTGAGGCTCAATTGGAATATGGTGACAATGCCTATTGGATGTTAGATATCCTGCAAAAACACCTGAATTGGAAACCACAAGGACAAATATCTGACGCCTGGATTGAAGAAGCACTGAAATTAGCGATTAACGCCTATCTCAATCCCAGAATTCATCGAGATATATTAGCACTTTGCTATGATCAAGCAGTTGAACAACTATTACCAGTGGTCGAAGCACAATGGCGACAAATGCTTTCGCAAAAAAGTATTGGTAAACAACCTGTTTTAATGTTTTATCCACATGGAAAATCAGGTGTGATGATATTTCTTTATGATGAAGCAGGGGAAATTCGTGATCATTTTACAGTTTACCCGCATGCACCGGACTACAATATTGAAGATGCTGTCTCTCAAATCGTCAAAGTCTTGACCCGAAATCCCATTCAAAATCTTGCTTGGGTATATCAACCCGAAACTAAAAAAGCTATCTTTAAGATTCTCAATATCATTCAAAAACGCTATCCAGATTTAAAATGGGACTTGGATTTGATTTCTAATCGCTTCTGTCCATTATTTACTACTACCGAAAAGAAAGCACCAAGTCTTGAAGATGTGCAAAAAGCTGCGTTATTTATTCAAAATCCTTGGATTTTCTGGGCTAAATGTTCTCCAGAACAATTACTCAATCCTTTATTAAAACTACTTCCTAAAGAACGCTTACAAAGCCTATGGCACAATTTATTACAAGAGCAGCTGCTTCTGAAGGGTATACTCATCAATGAAGCAAGCGCTGAAATTTTAGGCCTGATTCCTGAGTTAAGCACTCAAGATATTCATCTACTTCAAGAGTTGCAAAAAGCGGGCCCGATTCAATCCTTAGCGCAAATTCAAAATACTTTACAAAAAGATGTTTCTGAGCTTGCAGCCTTCATCCGGTTTGAAGAGAATCCAAAGGATTTCCCATTTTTAGCTGAAGATGAAGCGCTCATTCAAGAAATAATTAAAAATAAAAATTGCCAATTAGCAGATTTAAGCCAAGATTGTAGTATTATCGACAGTATTCGACATACCCCAAGTATGGTAAGCCATTGGGGTGAAGACAAAATATTCCGACTACAAAATTTAATTTGGAATCATATTCAGTTCCAAAAACCTATTCATCTCTTTCAAAATTTTCTAGAAAAACAATTAACACAAATTAAAGCAGGTACTCGCTTTTATGGCACTATCACCAAAATATTAAATTATGGATGTTTTGTAGACCTGGGTGAAGGCGTTGAAGGTCTTGTACATATTTCTGCAATGGGGGATTGCTTTATTAGTGACCCCACTTTAATTTTTAATGAAGGTGATACAGTCGTCATTGAATGGGCTCATTTTGATGAAAAACAAAAGCGCTTAAGCTTAAGACTTCAACCAGAAGTATTAAAGAAAAAAACCAGTACACATCAACATAAGCCGGTCATCAAAAAAACAGCCCCTGTTAAACCTTCTGTAAAAGTCGAGAAAAAAACCATCGCGATTGGACCATCAGCCATGGAACTTGCCTTTGCCAATTTGAAAAAATAAGGACAGATAATGCAAAAGCCAAAAGGGACTTTGACTTTACAAACTTTAGCGATGCCTGCTGATACCAATGCCAATGGTGATATTTTTGGTGGCTGGCTGGTTTCACAAATGGACTTGGCAGTCGGTGTCATGGCCAAAACGATTTCTCGAGGTAGAACCGCAACGATTGCCATCAATAACTTACAATTTATAGCACCCGTTAAAGTGGGAGACCTCGTGAGTTGCTATGTCGAACTCATTAAAAAAGGCAATACCTCGATGCAGATTGCTATCGAAGTATGGGTCGAAAAATTTGACTCTTTAGAAAAACATCAGGTCGCTTCAGGTTTATTCATCTATGTTGCCATCGATGAAAATGGTCAGAAAAGAATATTGCCTCAATGAGTTACGGGCAGGTTGGGCTTTCATTCGATCCTGACCCACAATTGTTTGGTGATTTATTGCAAGGAGAGCCAGACCCCACAGTGCACCAGCAGTTTTTCGGTGGTGAGGCTATCCCATTTAAGCCGCAAGTGTTTGGAGGCGAACCACACTTGGAACCACTGCCGCAGCTACAATAACATGCAAAAGAATAGCCACTCAGCATGTTTAATATTAAAAATATTACTATGTTTTTCATGACGCCAATTCACAAATAAAATTCTTTAGGTGGTTTTTAAAGTTTAGCTATTATTTTTTGTCGTAGCAATAGATTGGTCTCTGATTTTCGCATGTAAGTTTATTTTTTTTATGTCTTGCAGAGCCTTATTTGGTCACAAGCCAATAAGCCATCTGCATCCCACAAAAATGCGGATGAGCTTGT
>DNMA01000003.1:0-260 GCA_003489505.1 Legionellales bacterium
CATTCAATCGCCAAAAATTATTATCTCAGCCAGTGGGATGCTATCAGGGGGGCGAATTCTCCATCACCTAAAATGCTTTGGCCCTAATCCAAAAAATACAATTTTAATCACTGGTTATCAAGCTGTTGGCACTCGCGGCGCTAGACTTTTAAATCATGAGACCCGATTAAAAATTCATGGTGAAATGGTGGATATTCGCGCGCAAATTATAGAATTAACGAGTACTTCTGCTCATGCAGATTATGAAGAAATTTTAGAGT
>DNMA01000003.1:560-19852 GCA_003489505.1 Legionellales bacterium
GATTATGAAGAAATTTTAGAGTGGTTAGGCGGATTCGAAATTTTACCGCATCAGATATTCATTAACCATGGTGAGATGAATGCAGCTTTAGCCTTGAAACAATGCATTGAAAAACGTTTTTCTATTCCCTGCATCATTCCAAAATATTTAGAATCTTACACCATTAAATGATGGTTTCACGTGAAACCATTATCAAAATATGCTAAGATGACGCTAAAAAGGGTTTTAATAAAAATGATAAAAAATGAAACCATTCACCAATTGTTTTTCAGTTTTGAACAACACTATATACTGCAATATTTTTTCCCCAATATTTACCATCAAATGAGGCTTTTGAGCATTAAAGGGCACCAAGCTGATATCAAAGATGAAATTGAATTTCTTAATCGGATTCTTAAACATCATCATTTTTTTATTTTTTATGAGACTATTCGCTTGTTTTGCCAGGTCTTTCAAACCTATAAAATCTTCGATTTTTTTCATGCCGATTTAGTCAAAAAATTTCAAAAAATTGAAAAAACGAATCTCAGTCATCGCTCCACAAGTTTTATTGAAGAATATTTATTGATTCATCAAGACCCGCAATACATTCAAAGCTATATTATAAAATGTCTTTACGAACAACAGTTAATGCAACCAAAATACGTCAGCGTCATCCATCAACATCCTGCGCCAGATTTGCTTTTTAAATTATTTAAACAATTACGCTCAACCCAAATTTTAATCAATGAGAAAAGACTAGATAATCTCGCGCTCATTATGCAAGGTTCGCCAGCTTTTATTCAAGAATTACTCAAAAGACCCAACTGCTCACAACAAGATATTGATGAAACACCAAGCTTTCACACCTGAAATGTTTCACGTGAAACATTTGCTATTCATCTAGATGAATTTTAAAATAATCATTTGCACACAAAAAGGTTTGCCATGTCTAAAGGAATGTTTTGGTTTAGAAAAGATTTAAGAATAAATGACAATCAGGGCCTTTATCAGGCTTGTAAAAATCACCAAGAGCTTCTCTGCATTTATATTATTGATACCCCTTTAGAACAATTACGAGACGCTGCTCAATCCTGGTGGTTACATCATAGTTTAATCAGTCTTCAAAAGAGCCCTATCAAACTCATGATTCATGTAGGAGACCCTAAAAAAATCATTCAAGAGCTTTGCCAAAAACATCAAATCGATAAAGTGTATTGGAACCGCTGTTATGAACCCCAAAGTATCGAGCGTGATAAAAGTATCAAAGAAGATTTAAAAGCCAAACAAATACAAGCACAATCCTTCAACGCCAGTCTATTACAAGAACCTTGGGAGGTCATGAATCAACAAGGCAGCCCTTTTAAGGTCTTCACCCCTTTCTGGAAACAATGTCTTAAACAAATCCAGATGCAAGCTGAATTTAAAATTGACTCCTGGCCCAAATGGATTGAATATCCTGCCATCAACATATCAGAACTCCATTTGCTCCCAAATCAACCTAACTGGGCTGCCAAGTTCCCTGAATATTGGCAACCTGGCGAAACAGGTGCGCAAACACGTTTTGATAATTTTATTCAGCATAAAGTCTATCACTACAAAGATGGGCGCAATGAGCCTGCTTTGGAAGCGACTTCTGGCTTATCTCCACATCTACACTTTGGTGAAATCGGTCCCTGGCAAATTTTTCGGCAGGTCATGGCCTATCAAATGCAGCATCCAGAGCATGAAGAACAAACCCGTCATTTTCTATCCGAATTAGGTTGGCGTGAATTTTCTTATTATTTACTTTATCATTTCCCACGTTTAGGCACCGATAACTTTCGACCTGCGTTCAATAGCTTCCCTTGGCATGAAAACCCAGAAGCCTTTAAACGCTGGACCAGAGGATTAACCGGATATCCAATTATCGATGCTGGAATGCGTGAATTATGGTTAACAGGCTCTATGCATAATCGCGTAAGGATGATTGTTGCATCCTTTTTAGTTAAAGACCTTTTTATAGACTGGCGAGAAGGGGCAAGATGGTTTGATAGAACGCTACTGGATGCCGATATGGCCAGTAACTATGCTTCATGGCAATGGGTTGCCGGTTGTGGCGCAGATGCCGCCCCTTATTTTCGAATATTTAACCCCATCCTACAAAGTGAAAAATTCGATAGTCAAGGCAGCTATATTAAAACCTGGGTACCCGAATTAGCCCATCTGCCCGCGCAATGGATTCATCAACCTTGGAAAGCGCCTGTACAAATCAATAATTATCCCAAACCCATGGTGGACCATGACAAAGCTCGCCATCAAGCCATGCAATATTATCAAGCCCTTAAAGGTCTATAGAACGCTCAATTTTGCCATCTTTTAAATAAAACCAACGACTATCTGCAAAGGCACTCAAGTCCTTTGCAGCATCATCTAAAGCCGTCAGAATCACTTGACCATCTTGTTGACGAATTTCTTGATACAATTGATGAAGGCGATTTTGGTCTAATTCAGCAGGCAAATCATCAAACAAGAACACACAAGGTTGCTTTAATAGTTTATTTTGTGCCAATTTTAAAAGAATAAGGATGAGCTTTTGCTGCCCTCTAGACCATTCCAACTTACCCTTACCATTTTCACTTAAAAAATATAAATCAGCATGATGAGGGCCTGCTTGGGTATAGCCCAATTTTCTATCGCCTACCGCCTGTTCTTTTAATGCCTCAGTCAATGCATAATTTTGATTCCATCCGCTGTGATAACTTAAATGACAAGAAAAGTCCAATGAGAACGCATGTAATTCTTTTTGTAAGGCTTCTTGAAGGTTTTGGGTGTAAGCCTTGCGGTAAACATCGATTTGTTCAGATAATTCAACAAAAGGCTTTTCCCAAGCTTGTAAATCAGTAGGGCTGCCTTTTTGTTTTAAGATTTGATTACGTTGTAGTAATACTTTATTAAAATCTCGATAAATTTGCGCGTAATCTTGATGATGATAAAACAAACCCCAATCCAATAAACGTCGACGAATAGATGATGAAGCATCAATAATTTGAAATAAATCCTGATGAAAAAGCTGACAAGGCAATATCTTTGCCAAATCAGAAAAACGCTGACAACGTTTTTCATTGAAGGTGATTTTAGTTTGTCCTTTTAGATTTTTTTCCAAATAGATTTGCTCTTCCTGGCATGTTCTAGCATGAATCATCAATTGAGATTCTTGAAATTTGACTAAAGGCGTCGAGCTGCGCGTTTTAAAAGATTGGCCGCGAGATAATAAATAGAGTGCTTCTAAAAAGCTGGTTTTTCCACTACCATTATCACCAACAATCACATTACATCGCGGATGCAAGGAGAGCTGAAGTTCATTAAAATTTCGTAATGATTTTATCCACACGCGCTCAAGTATCATATCTTCATGGGCATAATAATGTATTGGAAATTCTTATCATTGACCGACTGTACTAAAATACTACTATCAGCATTGGTAAATGATAAACAGACTTGTCCTTCTGGCAAATGATTGAGTCCATCTAATAAATAATTGGCATTAATACCAATTTTCATATCTTCGCCACTGACATCGGCATTAACAATTTCAACAGCTTCTTCTTGTTCTTGGTTATAAGCCACTAAATGAAGCTCTCCTGCCTGCCAAGATAAAACCACAGCTTTGAAACGTTCATTGGCTAAAATCATAGTGCGTGATAGTGCTCGCTTTAGTTGATCTCGGTCAACATAAATGAGTTTATCTTGCTGTTGCGGGATAATTCTTTGATAGGTCGGAAAACGAGCATCAATGAGTTTGCTATCCCAATGATATTGGGCAGTTGTGAGCACAAAATGATCTATATACAAAGTAATACGAACTTCTTCATCGTCAATTTGCTGTAATAAGCGCAACAAATCATTCACACTTTTACGAGGAAGAATTAAACGTCTTTCGCTGAATTTTTCTGCAAGTGCCATACGATTAATAGCCATACGATGACCATCCATCCCAACCATTACTAAAAATTCATTATCGATACAAAATAATAAACCATTTAAAAAAGCACGTACATCTTGCAAGGAAATCGCAAAAACAGTCGATTGCAAAGCTTTCACAAAGGGAAGTCGTTGCACATAACGCAATTCACCAGTTTCTTCAATTTTTCGCATAGGAAACTGTTCAATCGGTAAGGTTGCTAACTTAAAAGAACTACGCCCTTGTTTAATTCTTAAAGAGTCATCTTGCAAGCTAAATTGAATATCGGATTCGTCATCAAGACTACGGATAATCTCTAGAAATTTTTTAGCGCCCAGTGTCGTACCGCCAGCACTGGCCGTTTCGCAAGGCACTTTAGCACTGGTTTGGATTTCCAAATCACTACAGGTTAATGTCAGGGAGTGATTTTCCCAATACATCCGCACATTAGCGAGGACCGGCTTAGATTGTTTTTTTTCAACAACTCCGGCCACCATTGCTAATGGCGCCAATAATTCCATCTTGCCTACTCTGAAACTTGACATAAATTTCCCTTTATGATGACAAAATTCTCATTAAGTTCTTATAATCTTCAGAAAAATCATTTTCAACAAGCACTAACTCTTTTACTTTACGACAAGCATGTATTACAGTGGTATGATCACGTCCACCAAAATGGTCACCAATTTCAGGTAAACTATGATTGGTCAACTCTTTCGCTAAGGCCATAGCCATTTGTCTTGGACGCGCAATCGAACGACTACGTCGTTTAGATAATAAATCAGCAACTTTAACTTTATAATATTCTGCAACGGTTTTTTGAATATTTTCAACCGTTACCAACTTATCTTGTAAAGCTAATAAATCTCTTAAAGCTTCATTCACAAATTCAATCGTAATCGGTTTGCCGGTAAATTGTGCATTAGCAATCACTCGTCTTAAAGCGCCTTCTAATTCTCGTACATTCGAACGAATTCTTTTCGCAATAAAAAACGCCACCTCATAAGGCAAATCGACATGCGACAGCTCTGCCTTACTCATTAAAATAGCAACACGGGTTTCTAACTCAGGCGGTTCAACCGCAACGGTTAAGCCCCAACCAAAACGAGATTTTAAGCGCTCTTCTACGCCTTCGATTTCTTTAGGATAACGATCACTTGTTAAAATAATTTGTTGTTGCCCTTCTAGCAACGCATTGAAAGTATGAAAAAACTCTTCTTGAGAACGGTCTTTACCAGCAAAAAATTGAATATCGTCGATTAATAAGGCATTCAAGGAACGATAAAAACGTTTAAATTCATTAATGCTATTGGTTTGCAAAGCCTTCACCATATCTGCAACAAAGCGCTCTGAGTGAAGATATAAAATTTTTGCCTCAGGATTATGTTGTAAAATGGTATTGCCAATGGCGTGCATCAAATGCGTTTTGCCTAATCCCACACCACCATAAATAAACAACGGGTTATAAGCCTCACCCGGTTTTTCCGCGACCTGCAGCGCTGCAGCGCGAGCCAATTGGTTCGAATTGCCTTCGACAAAACTGTTAAATAAAAACTTCTTGTTTAAATTGGTATTTTTATAACTATCCAATGATTTTTTTATCATTGGTGCGCCCGTGATTTCACTAGTTGCTAGGGTAGCCTCTTGAAGCTTAGTATTTTCAACTGGTGCTTGTGCCGGAACATACTGATTAAGAGGGGCTTTTGAACCCACCTCTAAAAAAACTTGTATCGCCGAATCAGGAAAATAATGCGTCACTAACTCCTGAATACGCGCTAAAAAATTCTTTTTCACCCAATCAATCACAAAGCGATTAGGGGCTAATAAAATTAAATGTTGATTTTTTACAGTAGCCTGCAAAGGTCGCAACCAAGTATTAAATTGCTGAGAAGGAAACTCTTCTTGCAATATATTCAAACATTTTGACCAAAGATCATCTATAGCGACTGTATCAGACACCGAAAACCCCTCAATAACTTCTTTTTTTAACTAGGACTGTCCATTATACAGAAATTCATCACAGATGTTTAGGCTATTTTTGATCAATTTTTCTTGTCCATTTGCTTTATGTAGTTTTATCTTCTATAACTTAGTTAAATCAGTTTAAATTCTATTGGGATGAATTATGAAAATCAGCTATCTAGTTGCTTCTATTGTATGTCTTTCTTGGAGTTTATCGACTTATGCAGACTATCATTCTTCTTTATATCGAGAAGATTGGATGTTCAAAACTGTTCAGAATTTTAAACTCACCGATAAACAAGAAAAAGATATTCAAAAAATTAGTGATGATGCTCAAAAAGATCTGGAAAAATATCGTGAAAAATATACTGAAATTCAAACCCAAATCAATGAAGACTTTAAAAACAACACTTTTGATAATGATAAAAAATCTAAATATATTGATAAAGAAATCAAAATTAACAAAGAGCTACATGAAATTCGTCTGAAAGAACGCATGGATATCTATCAACAATTAACCCCTGAACAAAGAAAAATGTTTACTGACTCAGTGGATAAATGGATTAAAAATCACCAATAGCTAATTTGATGCTACAGTCCTGTTGCATCATAAATATCCTCTAAAAATATCCTAGCGGGGCGTGGGGGTCGGTAATGAGCCCCTTCGATTGGTTGTGTCGAATAAGAAATGAGTTTGCCGCCTTTAATTATTCTTAGATGCGTAAATTAGCATTGGGATTTTTAAACAATAAAAAAGTCATTCAAAGCCCGTATTCGGCGAAAACAACGCAAGGTTTGTACCAATGTTAATTACCTAGCTAAAGTGATTGATCAAATTTAGCTGCGTTTACCATGGATATCTGCCTTTAACAGTTGCCAAGGCCTAAGGTTTTGTGAAACAATCAAGTTAATGATTTGATAACGATGTCAAAAAAAAATGGTAATTGACCGTGCCGGTTATCGGCTTAATGTGGGTATTATTTTGGTCAACGATTCAGGGCGTGTATTTTGGGGCAAGCGTCAAGGACATGATGCTTGGCAATTTCCTCAAGGCGGCTTTACCACTGGTGAAACAGCAGTAGAGGCGATGTACCGTGAATTGTATGAAGAAATAGGCCTGACAAAAGAAGACGTAAAAATTTTAGGGGTGACCAAGCACTGGCTCAAATATCGCTTGCCTCCTCAATATATTCGTCATGGCAAAACACCTGTGGTCATTGGTCAAAAACAAAAATGGTTTTTATTAAAATTAGTCACCAGCGAACAAAAAGTTCGGCTGGATTTAAGTGATACACCTGAGTTTGATAGCTGGCGCTGGATTGACTATGAAGAGCCGCCTAAACAAGTTATCTTCTTTAAACAACAGGTTTACCAACAAGCATTAAAAGAATTAGAACAATACATTAAGAAAAGAAAGGTTGGCTTTGGATTATTTAAAAAACGCTTATCAAATTTACGCTAAATGCTAAAGGTACTGAAACGAATCATACAAGATGTAAGCCACTGTGCGAGCTTAGAACAAGCCTTGCAGACCCTTGTGCAACTCGTCAACGAGGCTATTCACTGTGATGCCGTCAATGTCTATCTTCTCGATTACAAAAATGATGAATATGTGCTCGTAGCCTCTGAAGGGTTGCCCCTCAACAAATCTTACCCCATTCGTTTTCCTATTAATCAAGGTATTGTCGGTCAGGTCGGTCGAAGAGAAGAGCCTATTAATACAGAAAATGCTCATCTTCATCCGCATTTTATCAATCATCCTTTAATTCCAGAAGACTCATTACAAGGTTTTTTAGGCGTCCCGATTTTACAACACCGAAAACTCTATGGCGTCTTAACGGCTCAACAAAAAGAAGAAAATTGTTTTGATGATGAAGAAGAAGCTTTTTTAATTACCTTAGCAGCCCAACTTGGAAGCTTGATTGCTCATGCAGAGGCCACCGGTGAATTATTTGATTTAACCCTGCCGCATAATGAAAAAAATAATGATTACTATACCCCCAACTTCAAACTCAATGGTCAAGGTTGTGTACCAGGGGTTGCAATTGGGCGCGCGGTAGTCATTTATCCACAAGCTGACATTCATGCAGTACCTAGACAAAGTACACAAAATGCCCAAGTTGAAATTGAAAACTTTCAACATGCATTACAAGCAACTAAAGATTATATTCAACGTTTGGGACGCCGATTGGCACTCAATGTTGGTGAACAAGAACAAGCTCTATTTGATGTTTATATCAGTATTTTAGATCAAGAACATTTAGGCACTGAAGTCATTGATGAAATTGAAAAAGAGCAAATCACTGCAGAAAGTGCTTTATCGATTGTCATCAAACGTTATATTGCCCACTTTGAAGATATACATGATCCTTATCTACAAGAAAGGGCGGTTGATATTAAAGATATTGGCCAAAGGCTATTAGCAGTCTTACAGTCTGAACAAAATGAAGAATACAATTATAGTCCCAAAACCATTTTAGTTGGTGAAGAAATTACCGCCTCTGATTTGGCGGAGGTACCAGAAGGATATTTGGCTGGCATCATCTCCGGTAAAGGCTCGAACAATTCACATGTAGCTATTTTAGCTCGAGCTATGAATGTTCCTACCGTAATGGGTGTGATGGGCTTAAAATTAGAAGATCTCTCCAAAAGAGCCTTAATTGTTGATGGCTATAACGGTGATATATTTATCTCTCCTCCTAAAAGCTTGGTTTCTGAATATAAACTTTTATGGCAAGAAGAAAATGAGCTCAATGAAAGTTTATTTTCGCTCAGAGATAAACTTGCAGAAACCCAAGACAATTATCGTATCAAATTACAAGTCAATACCGGTCTTGCAATGGATGCCGGCTTATCGATGAGTGTTGGCGCAGAAGGGGTGGGACTGTATCGCTCTGAAGTTCCTTTTATGACTCGGGATAGATTTCCATCAGAAGATGAGCAATGCATTATTTACCGGCAAATTCTCAAAGCATTCGCGCCTCATGAAGTCACCATGCGTACGCTTGATATTGGTGGTGATAAAGTTCTCCCTTATTTCCCGATTGAAGAAGATAATCCTTATTTGGGTTGGCGAGGCATTCGAGTAACACTCGATCATCCCGATGTCTTTTTATTACAAGTTCGTGCAATGATGCGCGCCAATGAAGATATTAAAAATCTTCGTATCATGTTACCCATGGTCACTACGTTAAGTGAAGTTGACGAAGCGATTTATTTAATACACCAAGCTTATCAAGAATTGTTAGAGGAAGGTTATAATATCCCCAAACCTCAACTGGGCGTCATGATTGAAGTGCCTGCTGCAGCCTATCAGGCGCATGAATTTGCCAAAAGAGTCGATTTCATTTCTGTTGGTAGTAATGATTTAACCCAATACTTTTTAGCTGTTGATAGAAATAATGCCCGAGTCGCTAATTTATATGACAGCCTTCACCCGGCCATTTTGAGAATGCTCATGAAAATTGTTGAAAGTGGTCATGCTGCGGGGGTGAAAGTGAGTATTTGCGGTGAAATGGCAGGTGACCCACTGGCAGCTCTTTTATTACTTGCGATGGGATTTGATGCTTTAAGTATGAACTCCGCGAGTTTATTAAGAATCAAATGGGTGATTAGAAGTTTTAGTTTAAATGAAAGCCGACAAATTCTTGCTGATGTTTTAAGCATGGAAAATCCCAGTGAAATTCGTCTATATTTACAAGAAGTCTTACATAACCAAGGCCTAGGTGGCCTGATACGTGCAGGGAAAAACTAATCAAATGATAACTTATCCAAATATCGACCCCATTGCGCTTCACTTTGGCCCTGTCCAAATTCATTGGTATGGCGTGATGTATCTCATTGGCTTTGCTTTAGCCTGGTTGATTGCGCATTACCGCATCAAACATTTGAAACTGGGTTGGAATCAAGACCAAGTCGCCGATTTGATTTTTTATGCAGCCCTGGGCACGATAGTGGGTGGACGATTGGGTTATATGTTATTTTATGGCTTGGCTGATTGGGCAAAGCATCCCATGCAGGTTTTTAAAATTTGGGAAGGCGGCATGTCATTTCATGGTGGACTGATAGGGGTTGTGATTGGCTTAATCTTATTTGCCAGACACTATCATAAAAACTTTTTAGATGTTGCTGATTTTACTGCACCATTGGTACCTCTTGGTTTAGCTTGTGGCCGATTAGGTAATTTCATCAATGGTGAATTGTGGGGCAAGCCTACCGCTGTTTCTTGGAGCATGATATTCCCACAAATTGACCATTTACCCCGACACCCCTCACAGCTTTATGAATTCTTCTTTGAAGGGGTTGTTTTATTTTTAATCTTATTTATCTATGCTCTCAAGCCTAGAGTCCGTGGTTGCACCACAGCGCTATTTTTGATTTTTTATGGAATATTTCGTTTTTGCATTGAATTCTTTAGAGAGCCCGATGTACAATTAGGCTATATTTTTAATACGTTGACCATGGGGCAATTGCTATCTTTGCCTATGATGATTATCGGTCTGGTCATTTACTTTTATCAAGTTAAACATGAAAACATATCTTAGTCTTTTACAACATATTCTTGAACATGGACAAGTCAAAACTGACCGTACCGGTACAGGTACTCTTTCCGTTTTTGGTTATCAAATGCGTTTTGACCTCCATCAAGGATTTCCATTAGTCACGACTAAAAAGCTGCATTTAAAAAGTATTATCCATGAGCTTTTGTGGTTCTTAAAAGGCGATACCAATATTCAGTATTTAAAGGAAAATGGTGTGCGTATTTGGGACGAGTGGGCTGATGAGCAAGGTAACTTAGGTCCTGTTTACGGAAAACAATGGCGTTCTTGGCAAGGGCCTAATGGTGAAGTCATTGACCAAATAGCCCATGTGATTCAAGAGATTAAAAATAACCCCGACTCAAGACGATTGATTGTGAATAGTTGGAATGTGGGTGAGTTATCTCAGATGGCCTTAACACCTTGTCATGCCCTATTCCAGTTTTACGTCTCTCAAGATAAAAAATTATCTTGCCAATTGTATCAACGTTCAGCCGATGTATTTTTAGGGGTACCATTTAACATTGCATCCTATGCATTATTAACGCATATGATTGCAGAGCAGTGTAATTTGGGGGTTGGTGAGTTCATTTGGACTGGTGGTGATTGTCACTTGTATAGCAATCATATCGAACAAGCTCAATTACAACTGACGCGAGAGCCCTTTGCAAAGCCTCAACTCATCATTCACCGCAAACCCGACTCCATTTTTGATTATCAATTTGAAGATTTTGAAATCCTCAACTACGAAAGTCATCCAGCAATTAAAGCCCCTATAGCAGTCTAAGACGACCAGTCGTGGGGGTCCACCTCAATAAACCAACGCAAAACTTTTGGACAATTTTGACTAAGCCAATTATGGGTTTGTGCTAATTGTTGATGTAACAAATGCCGCTGAGGTGATTTGAGAATAATTTGCCAACGATGAATATTGGCTTTACGTTCCATCGGTGCTGGAGATGGCCCCCAGACATCCACCCCTAAACTTTTAAGCATTTGCGCCAAGCGTTTCATGTTTTGTATGACGGTATTGGAGTCTTTACCCTGAATGCGAATCAAAGCTAAATAGCTAAAAGGGGGTAATAAGGCCTCTTGTCGTTGTTTTAAGAGTTCTTGCAAAAAAGGCTCATAACCTTTTTGAATTAATGTCAACAGTAATGGATGCTGTGGCAGATGAGTTTGAATACAAACCTCACCTGGAATATCAGCACGTCCTGCACGCCCTGAGACCTGGGTAAGCATTTGCCCCAAACGTTCTAACGCACGAAAATCAGCCTGATAAAAACTACTATCACCATCTAAGACCACCACCAAACTTAAATGAGGGAAATGATGTCCTTTGGCCAACATTTGTGTTGCAACAATCAGCTGGGCCTGCTGCTTAAGAATTTTTTGCAATCCCTCCTCTAATTGAGTTTTATTTTTAATGACATCTCTGTCAAATCTCAAGACGGTTTCTTGCGGAAAATGGCTTTTTAAAAAATCTGCGACTTGTTCGGTACCAACACCTAAAGGAATTAACTGATCAGAAAAGCATTTGGGACACTGTGAAGGCGTTTTTTGAGACCAACCGCAGTGATGACAGACCAATTGATATTTTGAGCGATGAACGGTGAGATTAGCATCACAGCGTCGACACTCAATGGAGCTGCCACAATCATGGCAAAAAAGTAAAGGCGCATAACCACGTCGATTAATAAATATCAACACCTGCTGTTTTTTTTCAAGATGCTGTTTCATGATATTTAAAGTTTCATCTGCTAAACCATGTTGTATTTTTTGTCTTCTCATATCCACAATTTGATAATGAAGCGGCATTTGATTGAGGGCTTTTTGATTTAACTTTAATAATTGATAACGAGCTTGTTGGGCATGCTGAAAAGTCTCTAATGTGGGTGTTGCCGTTCCTAAAATCACAGGAATATCTAAGATTTTTGCACGCATCATCACGGCATCTTTTGCAGAATATCGCACCCCCTCAAGCTGTTTAAAGCTTGCATCGTGCTCTTCATCAATAATGACTAAACCCAAATTTCTTAAAGGGGAAAAAATAGCACTTCGCGTCCCAACAACCAATTGTGCTTGACCATGATAAGCTGATAACCAATGATTTGAGCGTTGTTTATCGGTTAATTGTGAATGAAATACGGTTAAAGGCGTGGATAAACGACTTTCTAGTCGTTGTAATAAACCTGGGGTTAAACTAATTTCAGGAACTAAATATAAAACCTGTTGACCTTTCTGAAGGATTTTTTTAATAGCCTCGATGTAAACCTCGGTTTTACCACTACCGGTGACCCCTTGTAATAAACATACAGAAAATTTGGAAAAATCCATTTGATCAAAGGCTTTTTGCTGCTCAGTATTGAGCTGAATGTCTTCCAAGGACCTGGAAGGCAAAATTTGTTCTAGGTCTTTGGTAAAACTTCGAATAAGATTCATTTCAAAAGCTTTTTCAATGAACTTTTTAGTCAACCCTAAAGTTTTTACCTCCGACAGACGCAAGGGATTTTTTTCTAATAACTCCAAGAGCGTATTAATTTTTTTAGTGCGTTTCAAATCAAGATGTTGAACATCTGTTTGTAAGGCTAGCCAAATTTCTTGAGGGCGTTGTAAAGAAAAATCAGCGCTTTTTAAAGCTTTAGGAAAAGCCAAGCCTAAAATCTCAGAAAAAGGTGTGTGGTAATATTGTGACATCCATTTCAGCCAACTCAAATCCTTATCATCTAAGACCGGTTTTTCATCCAGAATTTTTAAAATGGGCTTTAACTCATGTTTTTTTTCAGGTCGCTCGTAATCTAGAACCACCCCCATCAGTTCTTGATGTCGAAATGACACTAAAACACGGCTCCCCATAGGAGGCTTATCTTCATGCACAGCATAGTCATATGCTTTTGCATAAGTATGAGGAATGGAAACCTTACAAATCAAATTGGGGTTGCTGTTGTCCACGTTGCCAAATGTATCCTGCTGATTGTCCGGGTGCGGAAAAGACCTTCACTTCAATTTTTTCAATTTCAAAATTTTCAAGTTCACTCGCATCGTTAGTCAACTGCGCAACAAACCAGCGAGATAGTTCTTCAATGGTGATATTGGTCAATGGCATTAATTTAACATCTTCTTTCAAAAAAGGCATGGTTTTTTGATTGAATTTAAAATAATAATAATCCGCATCTTGAGAAAATTGCAAATAAGGAGAATACATTGGCATCAAAAAAATTTGATTCAACTGTGCACAAAGTTCTCCAACTCGCTTTTTATAAAAACGATAATCAAACTTCATGCCATTTTCACATACCCAGGCGGTAATGCTGGTAAAAACCTGGTAATAATGACCGTGCAAAGGTTCTCGTTCGGTCGCAGAAAATATCGTGGTATGTCCTGCATTAAAGGTCATATTTTCTTTTTCAAGTTCTATGGTGCTTAAATATCGATTCATCACAAACTTACTCGCTTATCTTGCAATAAAAAACCTCTTAAAGGTTTATCAAAATGTTTACCCAATGCAATCACTTTAAAAAGTTCACCCATTTCTTGCGATTGCAATAACAGTTTTAAATTTTGAGCCTCTCGGTGATAAGTCCGTTCATCTGCTTCTTTAGAAAGCTCCTCTAAAATCCCATTTGACAATAAAAATGCAGCTTGATTGGTGTATCCCAAAATTTGAAAACCTAAATCATGCGCTGATTCTGCAACATGGGTAAAATCTACATGGGCGGTGATATCCATCATGCCCGGCCGACTTAAAAAATGACCGTGAGAATGATGTTGCTGATGGCACATTAGAGTGCCCTCAAAACGGTCTGGATGATAATACTCACTTCTTGGAAAACCATAATCAATTAAAAAGACCACACCACTTTTTAAAGCATGAAACAGTCCATCGAGCCAACCAGACATCCAAGGATTCATCTCAGAGCAGTATACAGAACAACCCAGTTCCAATGATTGAACATAATCAATTAATTGCCTATCACTTGATTCAATAAAATCTTCTTTGAGCTTTTGATATGACTCATCCCAAGCAATATAACTTTCTAATACCTGACCATCTTTCCATAAAAAACGTCTAACTGGCATTGCATCTAAAACTTCATTGGCTATAACCACACCAGAAAAAGGCATTTGAGGCCAAGCATCTAACCAACAGATTCGATCATACAAATGTGGTAGATGGGTTTGAATTAATTCTTGTTGTTTATGTTTTAACACAGGACTTAATTCTAAAATAAAATAAGTTTTAGGTAGCGCTTCGATTTTTTCTAAATGCTTTAAGATGTTAAGACAAAGCTGCCCTGTTCCAGCACCTAATTCGAGAATGGATGATTCTAAATCATCACCCAACACTTCTTTGATTTGATTCGCTATAGCAAAACCAAATAAAGGTGTGAGCTCAGGTGCGGTAATAAAATCAGCATGTTGACCAATAATTTCAGGATGACTAACATAATAGCCATATTCTGCATCATACAAAGCCATTTCCATGTATTGCAGGAAAGACATAGGTGATTTATTTTGAATTTTTTTTAAAAATAATTCATTCATTTTTTAATATTGCAAAACCTACCTCAGAATTTTGCAATATTATCACGAATTTGAACAGAAAGTGCAAATAGTTTATGAAAATCTAAGAGGCTGAGGTCGGAATTAAACGCGTATTATGAAAATACAGTGGTAAGACCTCTCCTGATTTTAGGTCTCTACATTCACAGCTAATTTTAAAACTCACAGAGGTAAAATTGCTTAGTTTGCAGTTTTTAACCGCCTGGTTTTTGAGTTTGCATTCATTAAAACATTTTTGCAGGCAAGTGTAAGGTACTTTATCTTCACCCATCACTACCTGACTGACCAAAACACTGAATAAAACCATCAAAATCCATTTTTTCATAGCATGTCCTTTATTGTTCTCTTGCAACACCTTGATAAATTTGACCCAAACGCAATTGCCGACGAATGTGACCATTTGACATCACATATAATACACCCGTTTGCTTTGATATTCCGGACTCTGGCAAGGATTGAAGTGTTGCCCACTCTTGGGTCAAACCAAAGCTATCATAACCCAAAGCATACAAACGGCTATAGGTATTCCATGTCTCAGGCCAAGCGCGATGCGCCAACTGGTGAGTAAATACCCAGGGAATATCAATAAAATATAAACTATTGAGATCTTTATTTTGTGAGGGGTTATAAAAAGCATCATAAGCTGCTGAAATCGCATAAGTCGGAATATCGCCAGCATAGTAGTATTTTAGAAGGGGTAAAACCTGTCTTGCTGTGGATGGATAAGCCACTAAAAAAATGGCATCAATATCTTGGCGTCTGGAACCATGAACTTTTTCTCGGCCATTTGCTGTTTTTTCCTTATACTCAGAATAACCAATACCCGAACGAATCATCTGACTTAAACTATTATTGCTTGTATAGTAAACTGTGCTGACCACAGTCATTCTATTTCTAGAGGCCTCAGAAACATAAGTTTTTGCTATTTCTTGTCCCCATGGATTAGAAGGGGCTATCATCATCACTCTTTTATAAGATTTCTGTGCCATGATATCGGCTAATTGTGCAGCCTCATCTTTAGGTGAAAAACCAATTGCATATTTATAACGAGATAATGATCCGGAGTAATCATTAAGGAGCAAAGTTGGGGTGCTTGAAAAGGTAGAGCCCACAGCTTGAACATCATTTTTAGTCAAGGGCCCCACAACAATTGAAGCACCATCTTGAATCGCTTGATGGTATTGATGTAGAGCACCTCCTTGATTGGTATCATAAACTCGAACAGGAATACTTGAGTTTTTCTTACGATACGCATCCATAAAACCATCTTTAATCGCCTCTCCTGGACCTGCTAATTGTCCTGTCATCGGCAATAGTAAGGCGATTTGATTAATTTTTTTAATTTCTATTTCTCTGGAAAAATTGAAAAAAGAAAAAAATGAGCGCGCTTTTTTAGCTGGCGCCGGGGCTAGAGTAGGGTCCTGAGAAGGGTCTCGTGGTAGAACACTCAAAGCGGGATGCTTAGGATATTTTTTTTGCCACTTCATAAGACTTTCTGAAGAGTTGGGATTTTGTTTGATGCGAGTAAATTCTAACCAAGCTTTCCATTCAGAACCTTCTGCAGCTTCTAAATATTGCGTATCCACTTCTGCCTTCGACATCTTTTGCAATATTTGCAAAATATGTTGTCGATTACTGGTTTGAGATTGATGTTCTGCTAATAAAGCATCTAACTTAATTCTTTGTAGACACGCTTCTGAATACTGGTGATTTTCCTCATAAGCCAGAGCTAATAACTCATGATATTCACATTGATAATAAATATCGAGCTGTTCAATATCTTGGGCTTTTGCTAAAACCCGAATCGTCTCTTGGGGATTGCCCAACATATAATGATATTTTCCCCATAAGACTTGTAGTATCGCATCTTGGACACGTGTTAAGGTCTGAATCGACTGCAAAACCACCAAAGCTTTAGTCAATTGTTTATCATGTAGCATTCGACCTGCAGCTAGCAACCTCATATTCACACTGCGTAATTCATCACTTTTATCTGCTTCATCTAGGTAAAATTGCGCAGACATCGAATAAGGATGAAAGATTTCAGAAAGATCTCTAGCATTAATGGCATAAGCGCTTGAAAAATACACCATAAAAATTAAGCAGAATCTAAAAAAAACATGTAAAATAGCAGCCATATATTCATTTCCAAAAATAATTGAGCACTGTGATGAATGCTTTGAATCCGGACCATGGTAAAATCTATGTTGTTGCCACACCCATTGGCAACCTCGATGACATTTCTTTTCGTGCCATCAACATTCTTAAAAACGTTGATCTTATTTTGGCAGAAGATACACGCCATGCAAATGTTTTATTACAACATTATCAAATTCATACGCCTTTAGAATCATTTCACGCTCACAACGAGCAAAAAAAAGCCGAGCAGTATCTTAACATGGTTCAAAAAGGTACACAATTAGCGCTCATCAGTGATGCCGGCACCCCTTTGATATCTGATCCAGGTTATCCATTAGTTGCCAAAGCACGAGAGCTCCATCTTGACGTCATACCGATACCTGGCGCTTGTGCTCTTATTTGTGCATTATCGGCCGCGGGTATTCCAACAGACACTTTTTCATTTCATGGATTCCCGCCTAGTAAAAAAACTGCTCGCCAACAGTTTTTTCAGGAGTTAAGCAAACTCTATCATACTTGTGCTTTTTATGAATCCACTCATCGTATTATCGATAGCCTAGAGGATTTGGCTCTGATTTATAATAAACAACAACCTGTGATTTTAGCTAAAGAATTAACAAAAGCTTATGAGCAAATTCAATTCAAAACCATTGAGGAAATGCTCAATTGGTTGCATGAGGATATCAAAAGAACCAAAGGCGAGTTTGTTATGATTATTCCACCTAGAGAAAAACCATTAAGTGATGAAACTGAAACCGAAGAACTGATGAAAAAATTGCTTAAACACTTAGGCCCCAAACAAGCTTCACAAATTGGGCATGATTTAAGTGGCATTGCAAAAAATCAGTTATACCAATTAGCCTTAAAATTGCAAAAAAATTAAAAATTTTCCATAATGAAAATTAATAAACCTATTGTGGTGTATTTATGTTCAAAACTCTATTTAAACTCACTCTTTTCATCTTGATATCCACCGTTTATGCGCAAGAGTGGGTCTCTATACCATTGATAGATCCCAAAGGCATCATTCGCCCCATTGTCTGTCAGAAAGTCAATCAATACGCTTTGGTAGAAAATGACATTTTGGTCAAAGAGTATGAAGAAAATCCTATTTTTAAAGGACTTATTTTCCAAAGAATTGGAGGGGGAAACTGGAGAAATGCATCTATTCATTACACTTTCCAACAAGATTTACCCGCAGATACCATCACCGCAATTCAAGATGCTATTCATATTTGGGAAACCCATACGCATTTTCAATTTATCTACATTGACCCTAAAACCAGCATGGAAAAAGATTATTTAATTTTTAAACCCGATGCAGGAAAAACCTGTGCTTCATATGTTGGTAAACAAGGTGGGGCACAATCTGTTATTTTAGCTAAACGTTGTAACACCATGAATATTGTCCATGAATTAGGTCATGCCATGGGGCTTTGGCATGAACAATCTCGTCTTGACCGAGATGCATATGTTAAAATTATTTGGGATAATATTAATGAGCAATATCAATATAATTTTAACCAACACATCTCCGATGGTAAAGATATCGGCGATTATGACTATTTATCCATTATGCATTACTCTGCCTATGCCTTTTCCAAAAACCATCAAAAGACCATCGTCCCATTGATGGGTGAATATGATATTGGTCAGAGAAAGTTTTTAAGCCCCAAAGATATTGCAACCATCAATCAAATTGCTGCATCTCACTAGGAGTATTATGAATTTTTTATTAAAAAGACCCAGACGTCTTAGACAAAATAAAGCCATACGGGATTTTGTTAAACAATATCATATTCCTTACGAGCAACTTGTTTTACCTTTATTTATTCGTCATGGTGAAGGGCCAGAAATTCCTATTTCTAGTATGCCCGGGCACTCACAAATTCGTCTGCAGCACCTTCCCCAAACCATTGAATACTTACAAAAAATTGGCCTCAAAGCCATTATTTTATTTGGGATACCGGAACAAAAAGACCCTTGTGGAAGTTGGGGAGCCTTGGATAATGGTGTAATTCAACAAGCCATTCGAATCATCAAAAAGACTGCACCTGAAATGCTTGTCATGGCAGATACCTGTCTTTGTGAATACACTGACCACGGACATTGTGGCGTTGTTGATACCGACCAAGACCTTTCAAAAAATATTCATGTTTTAAATGACC
>DNMA01000112.1:0-128 GCA_003489505.1 Legionellales bacterium
GCTAATTAATTGAGTTTAAAAATTAATTTTAATATCAATGTTCAATCATTATTATACATTTTACATGTGTTTTGCATAGTTGATTTCATACTGTCGAAACACCGTAACGAACCTGCAGCCAGAGCATT
>DNMA01000112.1:444-9561 GCA_003489505.1 Legionellales bacterium
GAGCATTTTTTGAGAAAGCAATTGGTTCAAACGCGATTCCTGACAAGGGTAGCATGGATAAAAGCGGCGCCAATAAGGCTGGTATTGATAGCATTAAATTGAAGCTTGCACTGCTTTTCATGATGGGCGGGCTGTTTCTGCAGATTAATGTTAGGCAGGTCAAATACCTCATTAATATTGTAGAACAGGACCATCGCTTTATTAAAAAAATACCTTAGCAGATGCGACATTGTCGGGTATTGAATTGCATCATATGCTTAAAAAAGGCCAGCATAGGCTCGCCCAAAATAACTCTATTCTTTGATTAAAACTTTTTTTGCGACAAAACCAGACCTATCATCCCCCCCTAATTCCCCGAGAAGACACCGGGCTTCGGGACCTCATCTTCAACGATTTACCACCGATCAACCACACCCAGTTCTCTATTACTCCTGCTCCCGCCACATACATTACTTACGTACCCTTAGCCTGCCCTAGCCACCCACCATCAATATCTGGAGGCGTCACCATCACTTCCCTCCGCTCCGTTCCCACAGCATCCCCCAATAGAGACTTGGACAAAGCAAAATTTTAGCCTTTGATGAATTTGAGCAAGCTTACGCTCATTTTAAAAAAATTTGTAACATCAGACAAAAGCGTCATTATCAAATCATTGAACAAAACAATCGCCCTTTTTCATCCCAAAAAAATAATAAAACCAATCAATCTTTACATCCATCCTTTTATCAAAAAGAAAAAAATAAAAACAAATTAGATGAATATTTTCATATGAAAGGCACTCAAAAAAGATTTATTGATGCACTAAATGATCAGCAATAAATCAATAGAGCAGGTAATCCTCACTTACTTCATTGAGAATTACCTACCAGTATTCCCCAAAATATTTATGGTCTATTAACAAACCTCAGTGATTTAAAACTTGCAATGGAAAGGCTCAGTTTAAGACCTTAATTTAAATGACCCAAGTTTGATAGGCTGCCAACATCCAAATTCAGTTGTGCACCGACATTTTTGGAAAATTGCTCTACAACACTTGGTTTTTCGGTATAATCAATCACATCTTCAACTTTAATCTTTTGACGAACTAAATCACCTGTGCTTGCAAACCCATCAATCAAACCCTGGGCTAAAGCATCTTTTCCTGTCCAAGGTAAACCTGAAAAGGTATTGTTATCGACTTTTAAAAGATTTCCGCGCCCTTCTTTCACTCTAGCAATAAATTGTTCATGAATTTCATTGAGCATTTTTTGCATCAATTCTTTTTGCGCTGGAGACTCTGGTGAAAATGGGTCTAAAATTCCTTTATTTTTACCAGCCGTCATGAGTCGTCGACTGACCCCCAGTTTTTCAATCAAGCCCTCAAAACCAAAACCGTTATACACTACACCAATTGAACCAACAATCGATGCGGGATTGGCATAGATTTTTTCAGCCGCTGCAGCAATATAGTAAGCCGCCGAAGTACAAGAGTCGGCACAAACAGCATAGACAGGGGTCGATGGATACTTCTGTCGATAATATTGAATCAGATTAAACATATAGTCAGCCTGTACAGGACTTCCACCAGGGCTATTAATTCTTAAAATGACCGCTTTAAGATTTTGACTTTTATAAGCCTTGTCCATCGATTTACTAAAATTATCAGAACTTGCCACATTCGAATCGCCAATTTCCCCCTTGATGTTAATTAAACCAACGTGGGGGCGTAATTGCATTTGCTTTTCTTCAATGAGGTCCAAAACCACTTGGGAAATCACAATACCAATCAATAATACAAATATGATTCTTTTAAACCATGTCCAATAACGTTGATGGCGTTGTTGTTTCATAAAATCTAAGACAATTTTATTTAACAAGGTTTGTGCATCGAGATTTTTTTCTAAAGACATGAAGATATACCTTGAATTTTTAAAAATATGCTCCATTTTAAATATATAAGACTTTAAAAGCAAACAAAGAGAGAACATCATGCGTTTTGATAAACTGACTACTTCTTTTCAGCAAGCCTTAGCCGATGCTCAATCACAAGCCTTGGGGTATGAAAACAATTTCATTGAACCAGAGCACCTTATGCAAGCCTTATTGGAAGACCCCAACAGCACTTGTCGTCCTCTCTTAGCGCAATCAGGTGTCAATATTTCTGAACTCAAATCTCGACTCCAAAAAAGAATTTTAGGTTTTGCAAAAGTCAGTCAGCAAGCCGATATTCATGTGTCCAATCATTTAATGCGCTTACTCAATCAAACAGAAAAGTTAGCTCAACAACATCAAGACCAATATATCCCTAGTGAATGGTTTATTTTAGCCTCCGCTCAAGACACCACAGCTTTCGGTGAAATGCTCAAAGAATGTGGCGCAAAAGCCCAAACCATTGAAAAAAATATTCAAGCTTTACGCGCTGGCGAACATGTCAGTGACCCCAATGCAGAAGACCAAAGACAAGCGCTAAAAAAATATACCATAGACATGACAGAAAGAGCTGAAAATGGCAAACTCGACCCCGTTATCGGTCGAGATGATGAAATTCGTCGAACCATCCAAGTTATACAACGCCGTACCAAAAATAATCCCGTGCTCATTGGCGAACCAGGGGTTGGTAAAACTGCGATTGTAGAGGGGCTTGCCCAAAGAATTATTAATGGCGAGGTTCCAGAGGGTTTAAAAAATAAAAAGCTACTGTCTTTGGATATGGGCGCACTTATTGCAGGTGCTAAGTTTCGGGGGGAGTTTGAAGAACGCCTCAAAGCCGTCCTCAATGATTTAGCAAAACAAGAAGGTCAGGTCATCTTGTTCATCGATGAGCTTCATACCATGGTGGGTGCGGGAAAAGCCGAAGGTGCGATGGATGCAGGTAATATGTTAAAACCTGCTCTTGCCCGAGGTGAGTTGCACTGTATTGGTGCGACCACCCTTGATGAATATCGACAATACATCGAAAAAGATGCCGCATTAGAAAGACGTTTTCAAAAAATACTTGTGCAAGAACCCTCGGTTGAAGATACCATTGCCATTCTTCGGGGGCTCAAAGAAAAGTATGAAGTACACCATGGGGTAGATATCACTGATCCAGCTATTGTTGCCGCAGCAACATTATCCCATCGCTATATTACAGATAGACAATTACCCGATAAAGCCATCGACTTAATCGATGAGGCAGCTAGCCAAATTCGTATGGAAATTGACTCCAAACCCGAGAGCTTAGACAAATTAGAACGTCGACTGATTCAATTAAAAATTGAGCGTGAGGCTTTGAACAAAGAATCTGATGATGCTTCTAAAAAACGTTTAGCAGACCTTGAGCATCTGATTGATGATTTAGAAAAACAATATGCTGATCTCGCTGAAGTGTGGAAATCTGAAAAAGCGCAATTACAAGGCACTACTCACATTAAAGAGGCACTAGAAAAAGCTAAAAATGAATTAGAAGCGGCTAGAAGGGTCGGTGACCTCAGTAAAATGTCTGAATTACAATATGGCAAGATTCCCGAACTTGAAAAACAGCTATCCCAGGTTTCAGACACCAAACACAAAGAAAATAAATTGGTCCGTAATAAAGTCACGGAAGAAGAAATTGCTGAAATCGTGTCAAAATGGACAGGAATTCCTGTTGCGAAAATGTTAGAAGGAGAAAAAGAAAAGCTCTTGCACATGGAAGAGGCTTTACACAAAAAACTCATTGGCCAAGATGAAGCCGTCAATGCCGTATCCAATGCGATTCGTCGTTCTCGTGCAGGTCTATCCGACCCTAATAAACCCATTGGTTCTTTCTTATTCTTAGGTCCAACGGGTGTCGGTAAAACTGAGCTTTGTAAAGCTTTGGCAGGTTTTTTATTTGATACCGAAGAGGCTTTGGTCAGAATTGATATGACTGAATACATGGAAAAGCATGCCGTTGCTCGTTTGATTGGTGCGCCTCCGGGTTATGTGGGTTACGAAGAAGGCGGTTATTTAACGGAAGCCATTCGTCGCAGACCTTATTCGGTCATTTTATTTGATGAAATTGAAAAAGCTCATCCAGATATCTTTAACCTTTTATTACAAGTATTAGACGATGGACGCTTAACGGATAGTCAAGGTCGCACCGTCGATTTTCGCAATACCGTGGTGGTCATGACCTCCAATTTAGGCTCACATTTGATACAAGAAATGGGTGGAAAAGAAAGTTATGCTCACATCAAAGAACAAGTGATGCAATTGGTTGCAAAACATTTTAGACCTGAATTTATTAATCGTATTGATGAGTCAGTGGTATTTCACTCCCTGAGCTCCGAGCAAATTAAAGAAATTGCAAAGATTCAAATTGCTAAACTCAAAGGTCGTCTGGCCCAACAGGATATTGAATTAACAATAGGTAAAGATGTCATGAATTATTTGGCTGAGGTAGGCTTTGACCCAGTCTATGGAGCAAGACCTCTCAAAAGAGTAATCGAACATCGACTCATCAATCCTTTAGCACAAGAATTACTCGCTGGCAAAATTCCGCCTAAAAGTCATGTTCAATCTGTCCTGAAAGGTAGTGAAATTTCGTTTAAAACCTCGCAAAAAAATTAAAATTTCTGGTGGCTTTTTTATGCCACCTTTTTAGCCCCCATTTGACAAACATCCATCTAAAGCTAATCTTAAATTAGACACACCCACTTTATGAGTTATTCTATGAAAGCCATCAAAAAAATTGATACTTTAAGGCATTTTGATAACCAATTATGGATTCATCCTTGGGAAGATATCAGCCACCTGGGGAATGCCAATCGCCCCATTATTCAAAAAGCAAAAGGCATTTATCTTTATGATGAAAATGGTAAAAAAATTATCGATGGCCCTGGTGGCATGTGGTGTACTCAAATTGGTTATGGTCACACGGAAATGGCCAAAGCGATGGCCCAACAAATTAAAAAACTCTGCTACTCCAGCCCTTTTTTCAATACTTCAGAAATTGCAGCACTTGCAGCAAGTAAAATAATCAATGTTGCACCCAATGACTTAAAACATATTTATTTTACCAGTGATGGCTCTAGCGCCAATGACTCAGCCTTACGCTTTGTGCAGTTTTATTTTAATTCTCTGGGTCTTCATCAAAAAAAACATATTATCGCGCAATGTCACTCTTATCATGGATCTACACACTTGAGTGCCTCAGTCAGTAGCAAAGACAAGCATGATGAATTATTTGACATTACTTCCAATAAAATACATTTTCTACCCAGTTTATTGCGCGATGAAACCCAAATAAACCTCTCTGAAGATGAGTTTTTAAAAATTAAAATTCAAGAATTCAAAGACATGATTGCAAATATTGGCCCTGAAAAAATTGCTGTTTTTATTGCAGAACCCATTCAAGCTTCAGGAGGCATTATCATACCGCCCCAAAACTATCTAAAAGAATGCTCAAAAATATGTAAACAACATAGTATTTTGTATATTTCCGATGAAGTGGTCACAGGATTTGGTCGAATGGGACATTGGTTTGCCTCAAAAGAAGTTTTTGGTATTGAACCTGATCTTATCACTTGCGCAAAAGGCCTAAGCTCGGGTTACGTACCGATTGGCGCCGTACTCATTTCAGATAAACTGATTCAAAATTTAAAAAAATATTCCATTCTCCAAAATGACCTCATTTTTAGCGCAGGATTTACTTACAGTGGTCACCCTGTATCTTGTGCAGCAGTCATTAAAAACATGGATATCATGGAATCTACACATCTTTTTGAACATGTCCAAGAGGTCTCCCGCTACTTTCAAGCACAGTTAAAACAATTTAATGACCTAAAAATGGTTAAAAATACTCGTGGCATGGCCTTACTAGCCTGCTTAGAATGTGAAATCCCGCTTGAAGACCAGTCAAATATTAACCCAAAAATACTTAATACCTTAACTCAAGAATGCCTAGACAATGGTTTATTGGTGAGACACTTCTTCAATAAAATTGTTTTATCTCCACCTTTAATTATCACTAAAAACCAAATCGATAAGTTATTTGATATTTTATATCAAAGTTTTAAAAAAATTGAAAAGGCATACTTTCGATAAGGACTCATCATGGCCTCCCCAGAAATTCAAAAATACTTAGAAAAACTCAAAAAACTAAATATTGAAACCAAAGCTTTTATCAACGGACAATATCAAAAAAATCATCAACAAAGTTTTGCATGTCTGCGTCCAATGGATGGACAATTGATTACTGAGGTAACACAAACGAGTCAGGAGCAAGTCCATCAAGCAGTTGCCTCAGCCAAACAAGCATTTTATTCAGGTGTTTGGTCACAAGCCCAAGCGACCCATCGAAAAAATATACTTATGCAATGGGCAAGTCTTCTTGAAAAACATGCTGAAGAAATCATTTTACTAGAAAGTCTAGATAGTGGAAAACTCCTCACCGATATTAAAAATATCGACTTTCCTGCATCTGTAGAATACCTTCGTTGGTTCGCTGAATTATGTGACAAAATTAATAACCAGCAAATTCCTGTTGAACCCAATTTATTGGCCTTGGTCGCCAGAGAGCCGATTGGCGTTGTTGGCGCTATTATCCCCTGGAATTACCCCTTATTAATGGCAATGTGGAAAATTGCCCCAGCATTGGCAGCAGGAAACAGTGTCATTTTAAAGCCTTCAGAAAAATCGCCCTTGAGTGCCATAAGAATGGCAAGTCTTGCAAAAGCCGCAGGTATCCCCGATGGCGTCTTTCAGGTCTTACCGGGGGATGGCGTGGTAGGTGGGTATTTAAGCCGTCATCCTGAAGTAGATTGTATCTCATTTACGGGTTCCACCAAAACTGGAAAACAAATTCTTAAAGATTCAGCTGAAACCAATCTCAAAAAAGTATGGTTAGAGCTAGGCGGAAAATCTGCTCAGGTAATTCTCAAAGACTACAAAAATTTAAACCATGTCGCCGAAACGGTTGCTCAAACTATATTTTCAAATGCAGGACAGGTCTGTGATGCAGGCTCCAGAGTGGTCATACATCGCTCGATTAAAGAGCAATTTGTTGATTTACTTCTCCCTATCGCAAAAACCTATCAACCCAAACACCCTTTTGATCCCCGTGCAAAAATGGGTCCGGTGATTGATGAAAAACAAATGAAGAATATTTTATATGATATTGAAAAAGCTAAGCGTGAAAGTAGCTTAATTCTTGGTGGCCAACAAACTTTAATCGACACCGGTGGATTTTATATTGAACCCACTATTTTTGACTGCCCTCATTCTGAACTTTACCACACCCAAAAAGAAATCTTTGGACCGGTTTTATCAATTATCAGTTTTGATGATATCGATGAGGCGATTGCTATTGCCAATTCCACAACTTATGGATTGGCTGCAGGTATTTGGAGTGATTCTTTTAAAAACATCTATGAGATTTCCAAGAAAATACAAGTGGGTACAGTCTGGGGTAACTGTTATGATGCCTGTGGAAATTTGAATTTGCCTTTTGGTGGTTTTAAACAATCAGGCAATAGCAAAGACAAATCTATCCAGGCTTATTATAAATACACCGAACTCAAAAACATTGTTATTGAGCTATAGCGGCAAAACTTTCAAAATCTGCAGCCGTATTGATATCTTGGCCAGGCATAGTAAAAGCTTTTTGCATCTGAATACGCATGCCTAATGATAAAGCTCTTAATTGCTCTAGGCATTCAAACTCTTCTAATGCACTCATAGGAGCTTTCACAAACTTTTGAAGACTTGCATGACGATAAGCATATAAACCAATATGTCGATAAGCTTTGGGCAAACTTTGCGGGTCTTTTCGATGATAAGGAATAGGGCTTCGAGAAAAATATAAAGCTTGCTCTTGCTCATTCATCACCAATTTGACAACATTGGGATTATACCAATCAGCTGATGACTCAATAGGCCAATAAAGGCTTGCCCAATCATTTTGAGGATGATGAAGCATACTTGCAACTTGTTGGATGAGTTCTGGAGGCATTTGGGGCTCATCGCCTTGAAGATTCACAATTTTAGCATCCTCACTTAAACCCAAGAGGTTTGCAGCCTCTGCAACTCTATCGGTACCACTTTGATGCGAGGCATCTGTCATTACCACATCGGCGCCAAAACTTTCAGCCAATTCATAAATTTGCATATCATCAGTAGCAATAATAATGCTGGCAGGATGGGCTAATTGGGCCTGCTGGTAAACAAATTCTAAAATCGTTTTACCCTGCACTTTCAATAAAAGTTTACCCGGTAGACGGCTAGAATTTAATCTTGCCGGAATAATGACATGAAAATCCTGGCTCATCGTTTTTCCCACTCCTCTAAACTCAATGCTCTTGCATTTTTAGCAATCATGACAGGAATATCATTTTGAATAGGGAAAGCCAGTTTATCAAAATAACACCACAATTCTTTTTTCTTAAGATCTAGTGGTCCTTTACAGACTGGACAGACTAAAATACTGATTAACTTTTTATCCATTTTGGGCACCTTGGGTCACTTGGTCACGAACATAAACCGGTTCAAGTTGCTCTGCACTTACCGGTTTTAATAATTGCGCTTCAAACATTTCAATCATCGCTGAAGCTTCTATTTCCAGTTGCATTTCAGCAATGATATGCCAAGAGGCTGGAATCAATGATTGATATTCATGAAAGTGATAACCGGCTAAAACAAAGGATTGTTGAGGGGATGGAATCTGGGAGACACATTGAACTGCTTCTTTAGCATCCCAAGTATTGGATGGAAAATAAGACCAATAAACTTGCTGCATTCTAGCATCAATCACACTTAAAATGGCCTCATGCGGGTATTTTTTTCGCGCCATGAAGGTCACGAGCATTAAATGACTCACGGGATAAATAGGAATGTCATGGACCAAAGCAAGTCCTTTGACCACAGCGCATGCAACACGAAGCCCAGTAAAACTCCCGGGTCCTCTGCCAACGATGATGCCTTGAACATCTTTTAACTCGACCCCTGCCTCAACCAGTAATTCTTCAATCAAAGTCAATATTGTTTTGGCATGACTGGTCACACCGTCTTTTTCACGGGTATAGAGCTTATCACCTACTTTCAATGCATAAGATGCTTTATCCGAAGCTGTATCAATTGCAAGCCAGACCATTAATCAATTCCAAAAAATATAAAGTACTATTTTCCTCTATCTGGAAT
>DNMA01000072.1:0-3298 GCA_003489505.1 Legionellales bacterium
GCATAAGCCACATCTAGGAACTGTTTTTTCTCAGCTAGTTGATCAATAGGGTAGCCGCGGTGAAGTAAAATGCCTTTATCGCCATTGATATAGGTAATTTGTGATTCACATGCAGCCGTCGACATAAAACCGGGATCATAAGTAAACGCACCTTGATTACCAAGCGTACTGATATCAATGACTTGTTTACCGAGGGTGGGAGTGTAAATGGGAAGTTCAATATTGGATTGATTATCCCAAGCAATATGAGCAGTTTTATCGACCATAATAATACCTAATTTTAATCATCATTTATTTTAGATGAACTATATAGAATTGTAAGGCCTTCGTCAATTTTTTGTGGGCTTTTTATGTACATTTTTTTATCCTGATGGCTTTATATTCATGAAACAGTAAAATCCTTAATTGATAATCACTTCTGGATACCCAAGATGGTGTTTTTTAAATGCTTTGGGTATGTTAGACTAAGGCAATTAAATCATCTGACGTGCTGAAAAAAAGGATATTCAATGACCATTCAAGATCACGAGATTATTCCCATTAACATTGAACAAGAGCTCAAGCAATCCTATCTAGATTATGCGATGAGTGTCATTGTCGGTCGAGCCCTTCCAGATGCTCGCGATGGTTTAAAACCTGTGCATCGCAGAGTTTTATATGCTATGCAAGAATTGGGAAATGATTACAATAAGCCTTATAAAAAGTCAGCTCGCGTGGTCGGTGATGTGATCGGTAAATACCATCCGCATGGTGATACAGCAGTATACGATACCATGGTCAGAATGGCACAACCTTTCTCGATGCGTTATTTATTAGTCGATGGTCAGGGTAACTTCGGATCGGTTGACGGTGATGCGCCTGCTGCGATGCGTTATACCGAGGTCCGCATGACTCGACTAGCGCATGCCTTGATGGCTGATTTAGAAAAAAATACCGTTGATTTTGTACCTAACTATGACGGCACTGAACAAGCTCCAGCTGTATTGCCTGCCAGAATTCCAAATTTATTAGTCAATGGTTCATCAGGGATTGCTGTCGGTATGGCAACTAATATTCCGCCACATAATTTAAATGAAGTGGTTTCTGCATGCTTGGCATTGTTAGAAGAACCTAATTTATCTATTGATGAGTTAATTCAATTTGTACCAGGCCCTGACTTCCCAACTGCGGCTATTATCAATGGCCGTGCAGGTATTTTAGAAGCTTATCGTACAGGGCGCGGACGTGTTGTGGTTCGTGCAAGAACATCTTTTGAAACCGATGAAGATAATGGTCGTGTATCGATTATTATTCATGAATTACCTTATCAAGTGAATAAAGCCAGATTAATTGAAAAAATTGCTGAGTTAGTTCGCGAAAAACGTGTTGAAGGGATTGTCGGTTTACGAGATGAATCTGATAAACAAGGTATGCGAGTAGTCATTGAAGTCAAACGTGGTGAATTGCCCGATGTGATTTTAAATAACTTGTATGCCCATACACAAATGCAAACCGTGTTTGGTATGAATATGGTGGCCTTAATTGATGGTCAACCACGCACCTTAAACCTGAAAGAAATGTTGGATTGCTTTTTAAAGCATCGTCGTGAAGTCGTGACACGTCGTTCGATTTTTGAATTGGAAAAAGCCCGTACCAGAGCTCATATTTTAGAAGGCTTAGCTGTTGCATTAGCCAACATTGATGAAATGATTGAGTTGATTAAGCAAGCTAAAAACCCTCAAGAAGCTAAACAGCAAATGATTGAGAAATACTGGGGATTAAAAAATATTGGTCCAATTCTTGATAAAGTTAGAGCTAATCTTCCTGCGCACATGCGCGCTGAAATGAATATTGACTTAAGCCAAGGTGGTTATCATTTATCAGCCGAACAAGCTCAAGCGATTCTCGACTTAAGACTACATCGCTTAACCGCACTGGAACAAGAAAAAATCTTTGGCGAATTAGAATTATTAGCTCAAGAAATGCAGCGTTTATTAGAAATTTTAAATTCACCAGCTCGTTTAAGAGAAGTCATTTCTACGGAGTTAAAAGAAGTCGTGGCGCAATTTGGTGATGCTAGACGCACTGAAATTATGGATAGCCAAGAAGATTTAAGTCTTGAAGATTTAATTTCTCAAGAAGATGTGGTGGTGACTTTATCTCACCAAGGTTATGTAAAGTATCAGCCATTAGATGTTTATCAATCGCAACGCCGAGGCGGTAAGGGTAAGTTAGCAGCCTCTGTGAAAGAAGAGGATTTTGTGAGTCGTCTTGTCATTGCCAATACGCATGACACTTTATTATGTTTCTCAAATCATGGTCGAGTTTACTGGTTGAAGGTTTATCAATTACCTGAAGCACAACGTACTGCCAGAGGCCGTCCGATTATTAATATTTTACCATTAAAAGATGGTGAAAGTATTAATGCGATGTTACCCATTCGTAATTATGATAGTGGTCAGTTTGTGGTGATGGCAACTAAAGCCGGTGTCATTAAAAAGGTTACATTGGATGCATTTAGTCGTCCAAGACAAAACGGCATTATTGCGATTGACTTAGATGAAGCTGACTTGTTAATTGGTGTAGGTTTAACCGATGGTCAAAAAGACCTTATGTTATTTTCTGATGCAGGTAAAGTGATTCGTTTCGCAGAGCATTTAGTGCGTCCAATGGGGCGTTCTGCACGTGGTGTACGTGCAATGCGTTTAGCTGAAGGCCAAACCATGATTTCATTGGTTGTGGTAACGTCCAATGAGACTATCTTAACGGCCACTGAGTTCGGATATGGTAAACGTACAGCAATTGATGAATATCGCATCACAGGTCGTGGTGGCCAGGGTGTGATTTCGATTCAAGTCAATGAAAGAAATGGTAATGTTGTTCGTGCATTACAAGTATCAGAGCAAGATGAAGTGATGCTCATTACAGATAAAGGTACATTGGTTCGGTTTAAAGTCAGTGAGTTATCGGTAATTGGTCGAAATACACAAGGGGTTCGTTTGATTTCATTAGCGACTGGTGAAAAAGTCGTTGGTATGCAGCGTATTGAAGAAATTCAAGATGCAGAAGAAATCGAAGAGACTGAAAATGAAGCCTAGAGGATATTATTTTGGCGCAGGTCCTGCCATGTTACCCGATGAGATCTTGCTGCAAGCGCAGCAAGATCTCATCAACTGGAATGATACGGGTTTATCAATTCTAGAGGTTGGGCATCGCACAGAGGCTTTTATGCAGCTTCTTGCTGAAACTGAAAGTCTCATGCGCCAAATTTTAAATATTCCTGATGAGTTTGCAGTATTGTTTTTAGGTGGCTCGGCAC
>DNMA01000072.1:3446-4327 GCA_003489505.1 Legionellales bacterium
CTTGCTGCAAGCGCAGCAAGATTTGATGAACTGGAATGATACTGGTGTATCGATTCTAGAGGTGGGGCATCGCACAGAAGCGTTTATGCAATTACTTGCAGAAACAGAAACCCTGATGCGCCAAATTCTAAATATTCCAGAACACTTTGCAGTTTTATTTTTAGGCGGTTCAGCGCGACTACAGTTTGGCGCCATCCCCGAAAACATTTTAGAAAAACATCAAAAAGCAGCACATATCGTGACGGGCACCTGGTCAGAACTTGCCTTTGATGAAGCACAAAAACTATATCCAGAAAAATCTTATTGTATTGCAAGTTCAAAACAGCAAAACTTCACTGATATTCCAGATGTGTTTGAAAATATTTCTGAAAATACGAAATATCTTTATTTTTGTCCTAATGAAACGATTCATGGGGTAAGATTTACGCCACCTCCCGCACTCAATCATTTGCCATGGGTTGCTGATATGACATCATGCATTTTCAGTGAGCCGATTGATTTTCAACGCTATGGTTTAATTTTTGCTGGTGCGCAAAAAAATATTGCCAATGCAGGGATGACTATCGTCATCATGCGAAAAGATTGGCTGGAAACTATTCCTGAATCGACGATTCCAACGATGATGGATTTTCGTGTGCATGCCAAACATCAATCTTTATATGCCACACCACCTACATTCAATTGTTATTTAGCGAACTTGATGATGAAATGGATTATCAAGCAGGGTGGGGTACAAAAACTTTATGAAGTCAATCAATTAAAAGCTCAAACACTTTATGCATTTTTAGATGAATCAGATAAATACCATGCCATGGTCGCACCCCGTGCACGCTCATTGATGAATGTTTGTTTTACCACACAAGATGAGATAAATAACAATT
>DNMA01000200.1:0-8826 GCA_003489505.1 Legionellales bacterium
AACCAAAATGCAATCAATAATACCATAAAAAAACAAATCGTGGTCAACACACCTGAACGGGTATAGTAAAAACTTAAAGTAAGAAGACTAACAATCATTACTGTCATGATAGCGACAGTCAGGAAAAAGACATTCATGGTTTTCCTCGATAAACCGTTTTAATAAAGCCTAAAGCCCCTAAAAAGATTAAGGCCAATGGCGCAAACCAAAGAAAATACGTCATGGATTTCATAGGGGGATTAAATAAGATGACATCCCCATAACGCTGCGTCATGAATTCAATAATATCATGATCACTGCGGCCGTCATTGACTTGTAGATAGATTTCTTGCTTCATATCCATCGCTAAAGGCGCATTGGATTCTGATAAATTCTGGTGACTACAGACCATACATCGAAGTTCTTTAATCAAGTGTTCAAATTGTACCTGTTTTTTCATGGAATCAAAGGGATAACGCTCCAAGGAAAAGGCATGGAAGGACAGTGCAAACAAAACTAAAAATAAAATTCTTTTTTTCAATGGAGTTGCCCCAATAAAGGTAAAATTTGTTTTTGAATTAAATCATCACTTAATGGACCTTGATAGCGGTAACGAATCACACCTTTTTTATCAACAATAAACGTTTCAGGTGTGGCAACAACCCCGAGCTCCATGCCTAATCGACCCCGTTTATCCAGTATAATTTTATCAAATAAGTTGGGATGCAAAGTTTGCCAGGGTCTTAAGTGACTGAGTTTATCTTTATAATAAACCCCAATGAGTTTCCCCAAATGCATTTGATGTAATTTTTCTAATTCAATCACATCTTGCTGGCAACTATCACACCAAGTCGCCCAAAAGTGAATAATTAAGACCTCTTGAGACAAATCTTGGAATGTTTTTAAAGATTTAGCTTGATAGACTTTAAAACTTTGCTGAGTAATGGTTTTTCCTACTAGAGCGCTTGGCATTTCTTTTGGATTTAATTGCAAACCTCTGGCTAAAAAGCCTAAAAAAATCAAAAAAATGGCGAATGGAAATATTTTTTTAATCATAAGACCACCACCAATCTCGTCGATGACTATATAAAGCGATAAAACCACCCAAAGCCATCATAAGACCACCTAACCAAATCCAGCGAATCATCGGTTTATAATACACTCGAACCGCCCAAGCTTGTTGGTTTATGGGTTCACCGAGTGCCAGATAAATATCTCGCCACAATGTGGCATCAACGGAAGCATCAGTCATGACCATTTGACCAATATTATAAATTCTTTTTTCAGGGTAAGCATAAGCGCTTTGGTCAATTTTAAATTGCACCACTGAGCCATGATAATTAGCGCCTTGAATTTGTTTTTCTTGTATAAAACGCACCTGGTGGCCTGCAATGTTGACTTCTTCCTGGGGCGCCATTTTCAAATCTTTTTCCATACCATAGCCGGTTGAAATCACAATACCGATAACAGTAAAGGCAAAACCCATATGTGCTATCCACATGGCCCAGTAATTGAATTGCTTAGGCAATCCTTTTTGTAAATGATAACGATGGTATAAAGAATGAATTAAACTGAGTATCACCCAAAAGGCTAAAGATAAAATCAGAAACACTTTAATATCCCAAGGATTTTTTTGAATACCTAGAATCAAAGCTGCTGCAAAAAATGAGGCTAATAAAGGAATACTTATTTTTTTTATCAGAGCCTTTGGCTCATCTTTTTTCCAACGAAGATGGATGGCAAGTCCCATAAACATTAAAAAGATGGCTAACATCGGGACCATCACCGTATTAAAGTAAGGCGCACCCACTGATAGTTTGCCAAGGCCTAATCCATCAATGATTAAGGGATATAATGTGCCTAGGAGTACCACTAGCATCATGATAAATAACAAAATATTATTCATCAAAATACCACTTTCCCGACTGAACCAATACATGGGTTTATTGACAAATAAATGATGGGCTTTGACGATATAAAGGCCAAAGGCCCAAGACATCATCACCACTAAAAATAATAAAATAAATAAACCTCTTTGTGGATCTACTGCAAAAGCATGCACAGAAGTTAAAACCCCAGAGCGCACTAAAAAAGTACCAATAAGACTTAAGGCAAAAGCAGTCACTGCCAATAAAATTGTCCATGCCACAAAAGTTTCTTGTTTTTCACTGACAATCAAGGCATGCAGTAAAGCAGTTCCAATTAACCAAGGCATAAAAGATGCATTTTCTACCGGGTCCCAAAACCAAAAACCACCCCATCCCAGTTCACGATAAGCCCACCAACTACCTAAACAAATGCCAAGCGTTAAACAAGACCAAGCCAAAAATACCCAGGGCTTTAAATACTGCATATATTGTTTTTCAAAATGACCCGTCCATAAAGCGGCCATCGCAAAAGCAAAAGGCACGGCAAAGCCGACATATCCCACATACAGTAAAGGTGGATGTAATAAAAACCCGGGGTCTTGTAACAAAGGATTTAAATCTTTACCTTGGGTATCTAAATCCATAAACTGCAACTGAAAAGGATTGGAGGTTAATAAAATAAAGCTTAATAAACCGAGTAATACAATTTGTAATACCACGATTAGCTTTTGAGAAAACGCTTCATCCATTCGTCGACATTGAAAACTTAAAGCAAACGTCCAAACCGATAAAAGGGTGACCCACAATAAGACTGAACCTTCATGGCCGCCCCATACAGCACAAAATTGATAGTACCAAGGCAATAAAGTACTCGAATTTCTTAATACGTATAAAACACTAAAATCATTTATTAAAAAACAAATACTTAAAAACAAAAAAGCCAGGACAATCAGTCCGCAAGCCATGCGAGTCAGCCACATTAAATCTTTCGTATAATGACGACGAAAAAGGCCGGTGATTAAAAAAGCAAAAGCAGACGCTAAAGATAAAAAGCCTAATTGAGAAAACATCATACTTTTTTCTCCTTTAAACTCTTTTGTACTTCTGGTGGCATATAATTTTCATCATGTTTTGCTAAAACTTCTTGGGCTTCAAACCATGAGCCCTCATGAAGATAACCTTTGACGACCACGCCCTGCCCTTCACGAAATAAATCCGGCAAAATACCATGGTATTTGACTAAAATGGTATCTTGGTAATCAGTGAGTTGAAATGCTACATCCAAGCCTTGAGGTGCTCGCACAATACTTTTTTTCACCACCATGCCGCCTGCCCGAATGAGACGCTCTTTGGGGGCTTGGTTTTGGATAATCTGGCTTGGCGTGTAATACAAACTAATATTTTGTCTTAAGGCGTAAGTCACAAGCCCAATCACTGCCGCGATGACTAATAGACCCCAGATTAAAAAATTAAATTTCTTTTTTTGAATTGGATTCATAAGAAAACCACTGACGTAAAAATTTTTGAGTTTTTTGTGTCTTGACCTGAACAAAAAAAACCAATCCTAATAGACTTGAAATGCCTACTCCATAAGAAAAGGCAACATAAAAAAAATGATGACTTTGCATTAAGCTTCCCATAATTTCGCAACCCAAGCTTGTTGATATTCTCGTTTAAGTAAAGATTGTTTACAAAGTGTCAGAATGGCCCAAGCACAAAAAAAGCCCATACCCGCTAAAGAAATTAATAATGGATACAGCATACTTTCATGAATCCTAGGTTTTGCAAAAACCGTAAGCGTAGAGCCTTGATGAAGTGTATTCCACCATTGCACCGAGTAATGAATAATCGGTAAATCAATCACCCCGACCCAACAAATAATGGCTACAATTTTATCTGCATTGGCATTTTGTCCAAAAGTATAAGCCAAAGCGAGTAAGCCTGCATAAATCATTAATAGAATGAATTCACTGGTTAAGCGTGCATCCCAAACCCACCAAGCGCCCCAGGTTGGTTTACCCCAGACACTTCCCGTCACCAAGGCAATAAAAGTCATCACCAATCCAACTTGGGCTGCCGAACGAAGCAATAGCCCTGCGATTTTAATTCGCCAGACTAAAGTACAAAAGGCGCACACTGCCATAAAACCATAAATACTCAATGACAAAAAAGCTGCTGGCACGTGTAGGTAAATAATACGCACGGCATCACCTTGTTGATAATCTGGTGGAGAAAACCATAAACCCCAAGCCCAGCCACATACTAAAGCCATAAATGCAAAGACCGCACAAATTTGACTACAAGGATGCGCAAAACGATAAAAGGTCTTGGGTGAACCGAATGAGTATAAGAATTTCAAATGGCACTCTGAGTTAAAAACTTGCTAAAGATTTTAACATTTTTTTTCAAAGCAATTAAGCATTTTCCAAACAAATTTTTAATATTGCAGCACTGGCAAAGCTTAAAATAAAAACCATGAGCAAGGACATGGCAGCAAGTAGTGCAATATAGGGTGAAAAAGCCAACCCTTGGAGGGCTGTACTTAAACAAAAACTGCCTAACATAAGAATAGGAATCATCAAAGGAAAAAGAATTAATAACATTAATAAAGAGCGATTTGGCCCATAGGCACCAAATGCACTGACCAAGCCACACATCGCTAACAATCCAGGCAAGCCACAGATCATACTGAAGACCAAAGCAAGCATTTGATAAGTATTGAGTTGGTAAAACAAAGCAATCAGGGGTACACAAAGTAAAATACCCGCTAAATTAACCAATCCATGTACCAGCCATTTACTTAATACATAATGAATCAAAGGAATTTTTTGTACCAACCACTGCTCTAAGTATGCACATTGAATATCTGTTTGATAAAATCGTTCAGCGGCAAGAAAGATGGCTAAACTAAGGGCTAACCACACCACACCCGGACAAATCAGTTGTAAAATCTTTAAATCAAAGGGGAGCGTTAAAGGAAAAAAAGCAACAAACATCAGAAAAAATAAAAATGCTTGAAATAAAATACTTTTTTGCCGAAAGATAATCGTTTTTTCTCTTCGACACTGGCGAAGAAATAATTTTGAAACTAAGACATTTGCCAAATGAGCACCCCTTTATGTTCAAAATGTCTTTGGTGAGCGGTAAAAATCACACTGCCCCCCTCTTCAATATGCTTATCAATACGCATCCAAAGCCAGGCTTCACCTATTTCATCTAAATTAGCAAAGGGCTCATCCATCATCCAGATCATGGCTTTTTGCATCATCATACGAATAAATGCAATTTTTTGTTTTTGACCCACCGATAAGCAGTGTATGGTTGCATGTTCATAACTATCCATTTGGGCTGATTGCAATAGGGTTTGCATCAAAGAAGTATCTTCAACCAAGCCATCACATAAATTCTCTCGAACGCTTAAATCTGGATGTAAACCGAGTTGATGTCCAACATAGGCTAAATCGAATGAAAATTGTGGTTGCCTATGAGTTGTGATTGAACCAGAAAGTGGCTGCAAAATACCACAAAATAATTTGAGTAGCGTTGACTTGCCACTCCCATTCGGGCCTTTAATATGACAGATTTCATGGGATTGCAAGGAATGAGACCAATTGGCAATAATGTTTTTTTGCTCATAAGAGAAAAATAATTCTTTGGCATCGAGAACAATCATCTGCATTCATTTTTGGTAAAAATTTATTTTATCAAAAAAACGCTATGAATCATATTTAATTTGCGCAGCAATAAGGCCCTCTGAGTCATTGGAAGCATTTTGCGTATAAATGCTTAGCATTTGAATCGCATCAGGAATCGCAAACTTAACTGCAAAACTTAATAAAATATAACTCACCGGCAATAAAATCATAAAAGTCTCTAGCAATGAAATCTTTGCGATACCACCAAAATGACTTAAATAAGAAATAGGAATCATTAAGGTAAAAAACATCACAAACCATAAAAGCCATTTTTCTTCTTTTAAACTTTTTTGATCTGCAACAATATGAAAGAACACCCCAATACCAATAGCGACCGCCAATTTCCAGACAATATCAAAACCACACCAAATCAACATCAGCAAAGCTGCATAAAAGCCTAGAAAACAAAATAGCTTAGCCCCTTTTAAACGAAAGCCTCCTTCCACATGGGGTCGATGATAACGAAAAGATAATAGGCAAATAGGACCAATTAAATAAGATAAAATGCTACAGGAGGATAAAAATGCCACCATGTTTTGCCAACCAGAGAACGGTAGAAATGACAAGCTCCCTACCAAGAAATTAATAATCAGAGCAAAAGCAGGAACTTTATAGCGATTTAATTTAGAAACCTTTTTAGGTAAATCTTTATTGATACCCATGGCATATAAAATTCGAGCGGTTGCCGCAGAATATACTAAAGCCGTCCCTAAAGGAGAAACCGAAGCATCAATCATAAGAAGTGTTGCTATACCTCCTAAACCTAAAACCAAAGCGAGCCCCACTAAAGGACCACTATCCCCCGAAAAACTTAAATTTTGCCAGCCTTGGGATAAAGCCGTATCCGGAACTGCAATAATAAAACTCCATTGCAGGCTAGAATATAGAAAAAATCCAATGACCACAGCACCTAATAAACTTAAGGGTAAAGCCTTGGCTGGGTTTTTAACTTCGCCTGCCATCATCAAGCCATTTTGAAAACCTGTAAAAGCAAATGCAATACCACCTAGGGATAAGGCAGAGCAGATACCATAAAAATCCTGCTGATTGGGTAGGCGCCATTCCATATGATGGGTCAAAGAAGGAGCTACAACAAAAAATCCAATAATGGCACAAGTCGGAACAATAAACTTAAAGATACTAATAAAACGATTACAATGAATAAATAAACGAAGGCCAAATGAATTAATAATCGTAACAATCAATAATGTTGCAATAGCACAATAAATACCAAAATCCGAAAGATGAAACCCAGGAAGACTTTTATCGACCAAACGCGGAAAAAAATGACTTGCGTATTGCATGACGGCCTGCACTTCAATCGGGCCACAAACTACATATGCAAGCCATGAAACCCAAGAAAATAAAAATCCAAAACCACGACCATGCGTCATATTAGGATAGTTGACCATCCCACCGGCGACCGGAAATAAGCTTCCCAGTTCACAAAGTGGCAAAGCAATGATGAACATAAAAACTGCTGCAATAAACCATGCGAGCATTGCATAAGTTCCTGCCATTTTTACACTAATATAAGGACTAAACAGCCAGCTTGCTCCCACCATACTACCTGCTGACATTAATAACAAGTTTCCTTTTGATATTACACGCTCAAGCATCATCATCCTTATGATTTGAATCTAAAATTATATTGCCAAGAAAGCCCTGTAATGTCTAGTTGAAGAGATAAGCTTTGAATTTAAATCAAAAAGTGATTGCTTGCACTTTATTTCTCGTCTAACATAAAAATTATTTCAAAAAATTAAGGGCTCATATGTTTAATGATTTATTTGGAAAACAACCTCTCATTGTTTCATTGGATATTGATGCTCAAGTTGAACAAAGAATTGAGCAACTCATCTCTGCTGGTTTGAATTCTATCGAGTTATTACAAGCGAATGCTTCATTACTGAAACACCTTCGCACCAAGCATCCCAAATTAAAAATTGGTCTCGGAAATATTCATACCGTCGAACAACTGACAGATGCCTATCATATGGGCTTTGACTTTATGACAAGTCCTGGTTTTTATGCACCACTGGCGTTAACTGCTAATCAATACCATCTCAACTATATCCCTGGTGTATCTTCTATGAGTGATGCGATGGCTATTTTAAACTTAGATATTCATCATGCTCGCCCCTGTCCAGGAAATTTAGAACTATGCATTATGCTCAATAAATACTGTCCTCAATTAAAACTTTATCCCATGGATATTGAATGGGAAGATATTGAGCAATTTTTAGATCTTCCTTCCGTAGCGGCTGTAGGATTAAGTAATCCTGATCACCTACAAATGCTACAAATTGCTGAAAGTATTCAAATATAAGAGCGTATTGATATGAAATCATTTTTAAAACCACTGACATTGATGCTCCTTTGTGCGTCACAAGCTCACGCTGATTCATGGCAATTATGGCTGGCACAAATTAAAGAAGAAGCCAAACAAAAAGGCATTCGACAATCTATTATTGATGCAGCATTTATGGATATTCATCAGCCAAGTCAAAAGATTAAAAGTTTTGCCAAAAACCAACCTGAAAAACGTTTAACGTATAATGCATATCGTAAAACCCGCGTAGATGATTATCGAATTGCAATCGGACGAAAACGCTACGAACAAAATAAAGTTTGGATTGACCAAATTGGTAGAAACTATAGTGTGGACCCCTGTTTTGTCATGTCATTTTGGGGCTTAGAAACTAGCTATGGTGGCTATATGGGAACTTTCCCTGTGGTTCAAGCTCTCACAACTCTTGCTTATGATTCTAATCGTAAAGACTTTTTTAGAAACGAATTATTTTTAGCTTTACAAATTCTTAATGAAGGACATGTTCAATTAGCTCAATTCAAAGGCGAGTGGGCAGGTGCTTCAGGCCATCCACAATTTTTACCCTCAAGCTGGATGAGATATGCAGTGGATTTTGATGGTGATGGTAAAAAAGATATCTGGAACTCTAAGCAAGATGCGCTAGCCTCTATTGCCAATTATATGAAAATGAATGGCTGGCAAGCCAATCAACCTTGGGCGGTTTTTGTTAAACTCCCTAAAAATTTCGATATGAGCCTCGAAGGCAAAAGTGTTACCAAAACTGCTAAAGAATGGGATGATATGGGTGTGCGCACAACTCAAGGTGAACATTTACCCAATTCTAATCTTCCTACCAGTATTATTAAACCTTATGGTGGCCCAGTATTTTTAGCCTATCCTAACTACCGCATGATTTTAAAATACAATAATTCCATTTATTATGCGGGTTCAATTGGTTATTTAGCTGATAAAA
>DNMA01000200.1:9138-9680 GCA_003489505.1 Legionellales bacterium
TTGGTTATTTAGCTGATAAAATCTGTCGTCGCCCCTCTGAAAAGGAATTAGCTGTTGGACAAAATCAATAGCTTAACCCCATTTGTTGTTGCTGTTGCTTGTCAAAAAGCAACAGAACACCCTTTTTCTGGACGTTTTCTTAAAATCACCCATGACGGCACCTATTTATGCCGTCGTTGTGGTCTTGCGCTTTGGAATACCCATCAACAATTTAGCTCGCATTGTGGCTGGCCAAGCTTTGATGATAGAAACCAAGATGCTATAGAAGAAATACTTGACGCCGACGGACAAAGAACAGAAATTTTATGCTCTCGCTGTCAATCACATTTGGGCCATGTCTTTCATGGAGAAGGGTTTACTGAAAAAAATCATAGAGACTGTGTCAACAGTGTCATGTTAGATTTTGTGCCTAGCTTAACAGTCAAAGATACTGAAGAAGCGATTGTCGCTGGTGGTTGTTTTTGGGGCGTAGAATATTGGCTCAAACAAATCCCTGGCGTTTTACTCACTGAATGTGGCTACACTGGTGGCCAAGTTGAATA
>DNMA01000200.1:10002-10166 GCA_003489505.1 Legionellales bacterium
CCAAGCTATGAAGGTGTTTGTCAATCGAATACAGGGCATTTTGAGGCTGTTCGAGTGGTCTATGACAAAAAGATTACTAATGCCGGAAAAATCTACCAACTTTTCTTTGAAATCCATGATCCTAGTCAAGCTTTTGGACAAGGTCCAGATATTGGCCCGCAATA
>DNMA01000184.1:0-358 GCA_003489505.1 Legionellales bacterium
AAGTTATTCATTTCTTAAAAACTGAAATGGGCGTGACTAAAATTCGTTTCCCCAAACATTGTGGAATCGGAATTAAGCCAGTTTCTCAAGAGGGTACTACTCGTTTAGTTCGTGAAGCAATTTTGCATGCGATAGCCCAAGATTTAGAATCAGTTACCTTAGTACACAAAGGTAATATTATGAAATTCACAGAAGGTGGCTTCCGTGAGTGGGGTTATCAAGTTGCTAAAGAAGAATTTGGTGCACAATTATACCAAGGTGGACCTTGGATGAGTTTTAAAAATCCAAGTACCGGTAAAGAAATTATTATCAAAGATGTGATTGCAGACGCCTTTTTACAACAAATTTTATTAAGACC